>JAYFQB010000030.1:0-5177 GCA_034927385.1 Anaerolineaceae bacterium
GTTCGCCAAGGTGCAGAACGAAAATGGCTGGTTTAACCTTGCATTCAACGCCTTTCCGGAACCAATCATGATCGTCAACCGGGAAAGGCAGGTTCTCTTCAGCAACCAGGCTGCGGCTGCCGCCAGCGAGAAGGGCATCGCTCTGATTGGAAAAAAAGGCAGGGAAGTTTTGATTGTCAATGAAAAACTCCTTGGCTATCTCGGAAAAACCAGGAAAGGCACGGAACCGGAAACTTTGCAACTGGATGGCGGCAAAACTTACGAAGTTTTGCGTTACCTGCTGGAAGGAAACCAGGATAACCGTGGGGAACTGATCCTGCTGCGCGACACAAGCTGGGTACACGAGATCAACACCCAGAAAAATGAATTTGTGAGCAACATCAGCCACGATCTGCGTGCGCCGCTTTGGCTGATGAAAGGGCACACAAAGTTGCTGTCGAATATTGGCAAACTAAACCCGGAACAGCGTAAGTATGTCGAAAAAATTGATGCCGGCATTGACACGATGACGCGCCTGGTGGACAAGGTGCAGAGCCTTGAACGCCTGGATGGTGATGAGCTGCTGATGTATAAACGGTTTGACCTGCAGGAAACGATTGATGACGCCATCAAACTATTAAGTGTCCAGGCACAACAGAAAAAAATTAGCTTGAACGTCGATTTCGGTGGTTTGAAATCGCCGTATATTTCCGCGGACCAGGTGATGGTTCAGCAAGCACTTTATAATCTGATTGAGAATGCGATCAAGTTCAGTCCAAGAGGCGAGAGTGTGTTGATAAGTGCTGAACGGGATACGAGCTGGATGCATATAACCGTAAAGGACAATGGAAAAGGGATCGCGCCTTTGGACCAGCCGAAGCTTTTTACCCGGTTTTTCCATGTGGATGATGACCTGACCTACGAAAACAGGGGGCAGGGGCTAGGGCTGGCGATTGTAAAATCGGTGGCAGATAAACACGGAGGAAATGTAAGCGTGAAGAGCACATTGGGTGAAGGAAGCACCTTCTATCTGGACTTGCCACTTCATAAAATTGAATGAAAAAACTTGACAAAACAGGGTATATATTACTATAATAATCATTTGCGTGAATTGTATCGGATTGCCAAGATAAGAAACACTGGGAGCGTCTATTCCAGCGGTTTTTTGCGTCTTAAAACCCTCGTCTACTTCAGGAGGTATGAGTGGAAACAAACAGTATGAAAGCCCTTCGGATCAACCTTGCGTCGCCAGAAGTTATTAAAAGCTGGTCTTACGGAGAAGTCCTCAAACCTGAAACAATTAACTATCGACGTCTGCGGCCGGAAAAAGATGGCTTGTTTTGTGAAGCGATTTTTGGACCCACACGGGACTGGCAGTGCTACTGCGGCAAGTACAAGAACCCGCGGTACAAAGGTATCGTCTGTGACAAGTGCGGCGTTGAAGTTACACGCTCGTCTGTTCGCCGTGAACGCATGGGGCACATCGAATTAGCCGCTCCGGTGGCGCATATTTGGTATACCCGCCGTATCCCATCCTATCTCGGTTTGCTTCTGGATATCTCCCGCCGGAACCTCGACCGTGTTTTGTATTTCGCGCAGTACATCATCACTTATGTTGATGATGACGGGCGCCAGAAAGCCCTAAAGCGTCTGGAAGATGAAATCAGTCTTTCAGAACGCGAGCTGATTGCCAAGGTGAACGGTGAAATCGCGGAAGCCAAAAAGCAGCGCGACCGCGAGCTGAAAGAAATTGACGCCCAGCTCGATCAGATTAATCGGGAGTATGACGAAAAAGTTGCCAGCCTGTTTGAACCTGTAGTTCAGCAGGGACAATTGCTGGAACATGAGCTTCGGGAAAAAACCGGAAAAACCATCCGTAAATCCATTACTTTTGAACTGGACGGCGGAAATCAGACCATCGTGGAAGCTGGCGAAGAAGTGACTGCCAAGCACATTGCCCGTGTTCAGAAGGTCGTAAAGGAACGGATGGAAATCTTCGAAGCCGACCT
This sequence comes from Anaerolineaceae bacterium, assembly GCA_034927385.1. GTDB lineage: Bacteria > Chloroflexota > Anaerolineae > Anaerolineales > Anaerolineaceae > Mesolinea. The sequence goes on from JAYFQB010000030.1 coordinate 1,989, forward strand.
GAAGAAAGAACGTGCCGAGAAGACAGAACTGCACAAAATCCAGAAAGAGGAAATCCGGGCTAAGGCTGAGTTGGTGATGGAAGACCTGCGCGGTCAATTGGACGATCCCGACGCTGTTGCCAAAACCCAGAACGCCCAGCACCGCGATGAGCTGTATGAACTTCAGCCATTTACTTTCCTGAGCGAAGCTCGTTATCGTGAGCTGAAATCCCGCTGGGGAAATATTTTCAAAGCAGATATGGGTGCGGAAGCCTTCTACGACATTTTACGGCGCCTTGACCTTGATTCTCTGTCGGAACGCCTGTGGCAGGAAGCCCGCACAACCAAGAGCAAACAAAAACGCAAAAAAGCCACCAGCCGACTGAAGGTTGTTGAGGCTTTTCGCCGTTCCACAAACAAACCTGAATGGATGATTATGACGGTTTTACCGGTTATTCCTCCAGATCTGCGCCCTATGGTGCAGTTGGACGGCGGTCGGTTTGCTACCTCTGATCTGAACGATCTATATCGACGTGTGATTAACCGCAATAATCGCCTGAAGCGCTTGCTCGAACTCGGCGCGCCGGATGTCATCGTGCGCAACGAGAAGCGTATGCTTCAGGAAGCTGTTGATTCACTGATTGATAATTCCCAGCGTGGGCGTATGCTCTCGCGCCGTGGACGCCGCGAACTTCGGTCGCTCTCTGATATGCTGAAGGGCAAGAAGGGACGCTTCCGCCGTAACCTCCTGGGTAAGCGTGTGGACTACTCAGGCCGTTCTGTTATCGTGGTTGGACCTCATCTGAAGTTGAACCAGTGCGGTTTGCCTAAATCGATGGCTTTGGAGCTTTTCCGCCCGTTCGTGATTGCCGGGTTGGATAAGCACGGCTACACCTCCAATATCAAAGGCGCAAAACGCTATATCGAGCGTAATCGCCCTGAGGTCTGGGAAGTTTTGGAAGAAGTTATTAAGGATCGCCCTGTGCTTTTGAACCGGGCTCCAACCCTTCACCGTCTTGGCATCCAGGCTTTTGAACCTGTGTTGATCGAGGGCAGCGCCATTCAGCTTCATCCATTAGTGACCACCGCCTTCAACGCTGACTTTGACGGCGATCAGATGGCTGTGCACGTGCCGCTTTCAAGCAAGGCTGTGGCGGAAGCCCGCGAGCTGATGCTTGCGAGCAAAAACCTGCTAAAACCAGCCAGTGGCGAGCCTATCATCAGCCCAGGAAAGGATATGGTTCTGGGTGTTTATTATCTGACCATGAACCAGAATCAGCCTCAAAAGGGCGATGGACGGGTCTTTGGCGATATCAACGAAGTGATGCTGGCTTATCAACTCGGACAAGTCCATGTGCACACAAAAATTAAACTGCGCGTTGAAACGATTTTCAACGAAGAGGATGAAAGGCTGTCCAAGGCGGAAATCCGCATCATCGATACGACGGTTGGTCGGGCGTTGTTCAATGACATTCTGCCCCAGTCTATGCGCTTCACGAACATTCCGCTCGACAAAGGCGGCATCCGTGATCTGATTGCCGAAATCTATGACCTGGACGGTCAGGAAGTGACCACACAGGTCGCTGACAGCATCAAGGATATTGGTTTCCGCTATGCGTCACAGTCCGGATCGACCTTGGCTTTCTCAGATATCACTGTCCCACCTGAAAAGACGGAAATGATTCAGGAAGCTCTGGTTGAAGTGGAACGCGTTCAAAAAGAATTCCGACGCGGTCTGTTAACGGAACAGGAACAGGATGATCTGATTATTGAAGTGTGGCAAGGAACGACCAAGAAGGTCAGCGATGCCGTCAAGAAGCATCTTGATCCCAATGGCAACCTTTCCACCATGGCTGTTTCAGGCGCGACCAAGGGCGGCTTTAGCCCGATTGCTCAGATGGCTGGTATGCGTGGTTTGATGGCTGACCCTTCAGGACGCATTATTCCAATGCCTATTCGCTCCAACTTCCGCGAAGGTCTTTCGGCTCTGGAGTACTTTATCTCAACGCATGGTACCCGTAAGGGTTTGGCAGACACTGCCATTCGTACCGCAGACGCGGGTTACCTTACCCGCCGTTTGGTGGATGTGGCTCAAGACATGATCATCAATAACGATGACTGCGGTACCAAGGAGGGCATCTGGGTGTCTGCTGAGGACGACGTTGCTGGTCAACCTTACAACGAGCGTGTTTTTGGCCGCCTGCTGGCGGAGCGTGTGATTGACCCCGTCACTGGTGAGGTAATTGCCGAACCAAACGATATGATCAACAAGGCGCTGAGCCTGCAGATTATGCGGTTAGTCGAAAAAGGTCTGAAGAAGATCAAGGTCCGTTCTCCATTGACCTGCGAGCTGGTTCACGGCATTTGTGCTCACTGCTACGGGATGGATCTCGGACGCGGCAAGATGGTGGAACTCGGCTCCGCGGTAGGCGTGGTGGCTGCTCAGTCCATTGGCGAGCCTGGCACCCAGCTAACCCTGCGAACATTCCACACTGGTGGTGTGGCTGGCGGCGGTGACATCACCACCGGTCTGCCTCGTGTTGAGGAGCTGTTCGAAGCCCGCCGTATGCCGCGCGGTGAAGCTGTAATCACACAAATCAACGGGAAAGCCCACATCATGGTTTCCGAAAAGAACCCGGATATCCGCACCGTGCGTGTGGAAAACAGTGAAATGGTCGGGCAGCGATATGCCATCCCGACTGGCTGGGAAATCAACGTCAAGGACGAAGACGAAGTCGGAAAAGATGCCGTCCTCGCCACCCACGGTGAAACCAGCATAACCGCTGAGCATGCCGGCAGGGTCCGCATTGAGGACGGCGAAGTGGTCGTCTCTTATGAGGACCGCCTGATGGAGGACTATGATATTCCTTCCACCAGCCGTTTGCTGATCAGTGAAGGACAGATTGTGAAAGCCGGTGAGCAGCTCACTGAAGGTTCACTCAACCCGCACACGATCCTCAAGATTAATGGCACGGACGCCACCGAACTGTATCTGCTGAAAGAAATTCAGCAGGTTTACCGCACCCAGGGTCAAAACATCAATGACAAGCACTTTGAAGTCATCATCCGCAAGATGCTGAATAAGGTTCAGATTACACGCCCAGGCGATTCTGAATACCTGCTGCAGGATTTGGTGGACCGGCTTGAGATCCGCAAGGTAAATGAGGACCTCGCGGCACGCGGTTTACGCCCCGCCCGGTACATTAATGT
>JAYFQB010000254.1:0-2911 GCA_034927385.1 Anaerolineaceae bacterium
AAGCAAATGTGCCGTTGCGCCATTCTGAAACCACTGCCTCTTCGTTAAAAACCAACCAATGCCCTTTGTTTGGTGTGTCAAAGTCATCTGAGTAGTTCAGATTCCATTCACCGTCGAGGTTCAAAAATATGCCGCTTTCGATGGCAGGCTCAGGAGTGAACACGCTTGTAATCGCGCCAATGGCTTCATAAACGACGAGATTGTCAAAATCAATGGTGACCTGAGGATCATCATAACTTCCGATGTGAAGACCAACATCTCCAAATGACAGATCGCTGTCCTGCGCTTCGGCAGCTAAATTTCCGTTGACATAAAGCTTCAATTGGTCTCCAACACAAAAACCCTGAAGATGATTTTTGGCTGGGTCGACGTCAGAATCAACAAAACCGCCATACAGCGAGGTCTGCACACCCTGAACGACCTTAAGGATTTCCGCCCAGCCATCATTGCCGACAGAGAGCTGATAAAAGTTTACATCGTCCACATACCGACAGATCAAGCCCTGGTTATTTACCGCTGAACCATTGACTAAGCTGGTGTCTACATCCATGATGAAATCCGCGGTCGACACCTTGCCGGACTCTGCCCAAACCATCCAGTTTGGGGTGTTCAGGTATAAGCGGTAAGCACCATCAACCAATTCCGCGCCGTACTCTGGATCTGAGCTGGTCCTCCACATGCCGATCTGATCAAACGTGTCATCCAAAAGCAGACTCCCAACGCTCAAAGACCCCGCCAGTTCGACGGGTAGTTGAGGTAGTTTGGTATCCGGAAGGATAGCTGGAGAAGTGGTGGTTGGCAATGCTGGCAGGGTCGCCTCTATGGGGCTGTTGGTGGCGGTTGGATCAACTTTGACCAATCTTGGTAATGAGCAGGCACTCAACCCAAGCATTACTACGATACTGATTAAGGTTAATTTGCTTTTCATTCTACCTCCCGAGGTTGATTGAGAATGATTTGATGCGATTTTATCATTTTGAAAAGTTCCCGTTCTACAAACATTAACCAAACAGGTTTGAGATTGTTTCAAGCGAATTAGGTCTTCCGCTAGGGTATAATCTTCCATTATCTACTTGGAGTCACCATGCAACTTGGAATCATCGGACTGCCGCAATCCGGCAAAACCACTCTTTATAAAGCCCTCACCCGAGCCGACATCGCTACCGACATGTCCACCGGTCAAATGGAAGTGCACACTTCCGTGGTGGATGTGCCTGATCCCAGGGTGGATCAGCTTTGCGACATCTACCACCCAAAGAAGATCGTGCGGGCTAAAGTTACCTATGCCGACATCGCGGGGCTGGACGGCAGTGCCGGTCGGGCGGGATTGCCCGGGGTGATGGTTAACCAACTCGCGCAAATGGACGGGTTTCTGCACGTTGTTCGCCAGTTTGAGAACGCGAGTGTTCCGCATTTTGCCGGGAGTGTAAACCCCCTGCGCGATATTCAGACCATGGATACCGAGTTCATCCTCAATGACCTGGTGATGGTTGAACGCCGTCTTGAAAGGCTGAAAGAAGAACACCGGCGGGGCGTGAGCCGCCCTCGCGATGTCATCCAGGCTGAAATTGACCTGTTCGAGCGTCTGCAGGCTGTGCTCAATCAGGAGCTGCCCTTGCGCCATTACGAATTCACCGTCGAAGAGGACAAAATCCTTTCCAGCTTTGGCTTCCTCAGCCGCAAGCCTCAGATAGTGGTCTTTAATTTATCTGAAGACCAGGCGCCTGTGGAGTATTCCAGTCCGCACCCCCATACGCAGGTTGCTGGTTTGCCTGCCAAACTTGAAGCAGATATCATCGCGCTGGACCCCGCGGATGCCGCCATTTTTTTGGAGGAATATGGGATTGCCGAGCCGAGCATGTCGCGTTTAATTAAGCTCTCTTATGATCTCTTAGGTGTGCATTCGTTTTTCACCGCCGGGGATAAAGAAGTTCACGCCTGGACGCTGCGGCGAGGCGCAAACGCCCGCGAAGCGGCTGGTGTAATCCATTCGGACATGGAAAAAGGCTTCATCCGTGCCGAAATTCTCTCGTTCCAGGATATGATCACCTACGGCAGCACCGCCGAAGCACGAAACAAGGGACGGCTGCGCGTTGAAGGCAAAAATTACATCATTGAAGATGGCGATATCATCGAGATTCGCTTCAATATATAAGAGCTATTAGCCCTGCTATGGAGATAGCCAGGGCTTTTATGATTCCAAAAACTGTCTGAAGTCTTTCAGGTCAACCCGCGAGGTCAGATCCAGGCTGATTGGCGTCACTGAAACCTTCCCGTCGAGAATAACGGTTTTCAGGTCTCCATCTTCTTCAAGATTTTCCAGATCAATCCGTGTTTCATATCCCATGTTTCGCGACCCTTCCGTAATGGATGGGTCTTTAGGTTGCGCGTAGAAATAACGTTGGCGAGACTGGCGTGTCACCACCCAAGGCGTTTGAGGGGTGGCGTTGGCAGGCACATCCACCTTAAGGACATCCACATCAAAAGGCATGGTTTTCTGCAGCAGCTTCTCTGCAAAGAAGCGTGTGAACCAGGCTGCCGTGGAGAAGTCAACCCGATCCGATAGGTCAAAGTGTTCTGCTACGGGGGTTTGAAGCGAGACAGCCATAGCCTTAATGCCCAGGGTAGCGCCTTCAAGCGCCGCCCCGACGGTTCCGCTGACCGTGATCCCGGAAGCCAGGTTCTCACCATAATTTATCCCGGATACCAAAAGGTCTGGGGGAAAACCCATCACTTCAAACATACCATGCAGTACAGCCTGAGCAGGTGTGGCACCCACGCCGTATACCTCCCACTCCTTGCCGTGCACTATCAGTTTTTGCGGACGAATGTACCCGTCTGTCTCTCGCGGCAGAGACCTGCCCATTGCAGACTGCTGCACACGCGGCGCAACCACGTGTACGAAGCCGAT
>JAYFQB010000211.1:0-2238 GCA_034927385.1 Anaerolineaceae bacterium
CAAACCAATATCAGCTTCAATCCCATTGTTTAGGTCTGTTGATAATTTACAACCATGGGTACAATTGCTAAAAAACAGGATGAACAAAGAGCTCTCCTTAACTGCTCTTTTCTAGATTCTATGCAAAATTGAAACAGTATCGTAATAGTTTATGTAATTAGAGGGATTCGATAACACAGGTATTACGAAGCAACCCGTTGACGAATAAGGTGTTGGTTAAACAAATGCCCGATATTAACCTATGGCGTCACGTCTTAATTCGTGAAGGAGGTGATGGAACATGCGCTTGAATTTTTCGCTCCGGCATCGACAAAAAGAGCGAAGCACTTCAATATTATTGGATCGCCATTACTCCCCAACATAGAATGCAATGCCTGTGCCGGTCAATTCACTGGCGAATCTACACAGGCAAATAGTGGCTGTTGAGTTTTTCGCGCAGCTGCATGACCTGCCGGCGCATGCGGTCGTCGCTTTCCATCATGTCCGCCACCTTATCACAAGCGTACATCACGGTGGTATGATCCCGACCGCCGAGCTCCTGCCCAATGCGCGGCAGCGAAACGCCCCCATCTTCCCGCAGCAGATACATCGCAACCTGGCGCGGCAGCGCCACATCCCGCGAGCGGTTCTTGCTGGTGAGGTTCTCTTTGGTGGTGCCGAAGAAGTCAGCCACAACACCCACCACATAAGCGGGAGTCAGGCTGGATTTTTGCGGAAGATAATCTGAAAGCGCGTGTTGGGTGAGCTCCAGGGTCAGTTTTTGCCCGCTCAGGTCGGCGTAGGCGTTCACACGGTTCCAGGCGCCTTCAAGCTCACGCACGTTGGTGGGGATGGCACGGGCGATCGTTTCCATCACGTCCAACGGAACGTCCCTTCCGGCTTTTTCGGCTTTGCCGCGTAAGATGGCGAGGCGGGTTTCATAATCCGGCGCCTGCATGTCCACGGTTAGCCCCCACTCAAAGCGGGAACGCAGCCGTTCTTCCAGGGTTGCCATTGCTTTGGGAGATCGGTCCGAAGTGATCACGATTTGTTTGTTCTGCCCATGCAGGGCGTTGAAGGTATGGAAAAATTCTTCCTGGGTGGTGTCCTTGCCGGCGATGAACTGAATATCATCAATCAAGAGGACGTCCACCTGGCGGTATTTTTCGCGAAATGCCGGTGTGGTTTTGTGGCGGATGGCGTCGATCAGATCGTTGGTGAACTCCTCGGACGAGACGTAGAGAACCACTTTTCCTTGCTTAATCACCTCGTTGCCGATCGCATGGAGGATGTGGGTCTTGCCCAGTCCAACGCCGCTATAGATAAACAGCGGGTTGTAAGCCCGGGCGGGATTCTCCGCGACAGCCATGCTTGCAGCCTGAGCCAGGCGATTTGTCGCGCCGACCACGAAGTTATCAAAGCGATAGTGCGGGTTTAGGTGCGTGTCGAAAGTATTGGGCTCCACTTTTTCCACCCTTTTGGGAGCCCGTATACTTTCTTCTTCAACCACTGGAGCTGGCGCGGACCAGACTTTGAATGCGACATTCACCTGTCGCGCCATCATTCCAGACAGTTTGTTGGTAATAATGCTCTTAAGGCGGCTATCGAGCCAATCACAGGCATACGCATTACTGGCACCAAGGGAAAATGTGGCTGATTCTTCCTCGTAGGAAATCAGTTGGGTGTTCCGCACCCAGGTTTCGAAAGTGGCTTTCGAAAGTTCCATCTGTAATTGTCCTAATGTTGCCTGCCACGCCTGTTGAGCATTCATTGGGCATTCTCCCTCCCCGTTTTTTTGCGGGGTTCTGTGATTTATCGACACTTAATAAAGCGATCCGACTACCTCTAATTTCGCATCACCTGTGAGCTTTCATCAATTGTCTTGCTCAGTGAGTAGTTCGATTCTAACACCCAAAAACAGGGTTTCGCACTTTTGTCTCTTAAAAAATTGGGATTCTTTAAGATTGGGAAAAACCTCCCGTTTTCACGCCTGCGGTTCGGCGTATTACGGATTCCAGATCAAAAAGAATGACCCTAATTGGCAGGGCTACCACCGCTGAGTCACCCCCATATATGGGTTTAGTAAACGTTATTCTCGATTTTAATCCAACGTATAGGCGTTGTGTTTCCAGCTAAAATCACCTTAAAAACATGCGGTCAAAACAGATAGTGATTCACATTTTGGAATCAGCATTTTAAGATTCAGAAGGCTACACGCCGCTGGTATATTTTCAGTGCAGCATCAGTTTAGCGGCGCGG
>JAYFQB010000039.1:0-1548 GCA_034927385.1 Anaerolineaceae bacterium
TTCCTTGTTCTTTGTTGTTTTTATCCAAATGGATATCATACAGTCTGATCAGGTTTTTTGCAAAATCTTTGCCGGTCCCTCTGCCGTCCCAAATTATTGCTCTGTTTTCAGATGAAAAGGAGACCGCGTTATAATACTGATGGTTGTCGGCAGCTCCTTCCCAAGGTATCACAAGAGATGGTATCCCAAGGACTGCGACCTCTGTCAGAGTCGAACCTCCGCCCCTGACCGTTGCCATGTCCGCCAGGCTGTAAAGCAGTTCTGTCTTCCAGACTTTAGGCAAAAGAAATACATTCTCTTTTACTTTTTCAGCTTTTTCGGAGATAGCCGGCAAAATAAATGTCCAACCTGTAAAATCTCTCTCCGTAGATACCTCAATTACAAGATCTTTTATCGAAGCGCTGCCAAGAGAACCGGAAAAAACCAGAAGCCTTGGTCCTTTTGGAAGTTCACCGGGCAATCCAAGCTCCTTCCATGCATCCACGGGAGATATTTTTGGAAATTCCCTTACCGGTACTCCGATCCTTGTGTATTTAGAAGTGTCAAGAGGAAGGCATTCACGCCATCCTGTATAAATTTCTGCTCCCATCTTTGAAGCTATCCTAGAAACCTTTCCCGCATATGCATTCTGTTCGTGTACTGCGAACGGTATCCTGAGTATCTTGCAGGCCATAAGCATAGGGAAAGAAACATATCCGCCAAAGAGCAGGACACAGTCCGGGGATGAAAACCGGAGGAAGCTTACAGACTCTTTTAAAGCAGATAGCTGGCCGTATGTTCTTTTGACCTTATCCAGTCCGCGCCCGGAAAAGGGCGAACCTTCGATCTGCAGTTTATATGGCTCTATTCCCGCAGAACTGTAGATCTCCATTTCCAGAGGGCGCCTTCCGCAAATATATGAGACAGATACCTCAGGCTTGTTTTTACCGATCCATTGACCGAAAGATATTGCCGGCAATATGTGACCGCCTGTACCGCCTGCTACAAGAAGCAATTTGGTCGTCATGGCCTATCCCTCTCCAAGATAACTCTCTTTTTCAAGGCGGAGCATTATTCCGATCCTGGACCACATGGTCAAAAGAGAAGTCCCTCCGTAACTGAGAAAAGGAAGCGGCATACCGGTCAAAGGAAGGAGTTTTGTCACTCCTGCCACATTTATTACCAGAGGGATCACTACAGTTAAAGTAATTCCCCATGTAAGCGATGTCTTAAAACCGTCAGGGATCCTGTAATATATCATTTTTGTCTGGCTTACCCAGAACGCAAAAAGTCCAATGACACCCAAAGTGCCCATGAGGCCAAGTTCTTCACCTATTGCGGCAAAAATAAAATCTGTGTACGCCGCAGGAAGATAGTTGAGTTTCTGAAAACCATGCCCAAGTCCGGCTCCCCAAAAACCACCATTTGAAAACGCGATAAGCCCCTGTATGGCCTGAAATCCCTTGTCAAGCGGGTCACTCCAGGGATCAATGAATGCTGAAACTCTCCTCATTCTGTATGGTTCAAATATAATCAGCATGGGAAAAACGATCCCGCCAAGCAACCCTC
>JAYFQB010000011.1:0-1726 GCA_034927385.1 Anaerolineaceae bacterium
GATGCCCAAATCGAACGGCAGCCCGTATAGATTTACAATTTCGTCGGATGGATGCCGCTGCGGACGGTAGAGCTCATATACTGCCGAGAGGTACGGTCCGGCTTCCATTTCCACATCGGTGTAGCCTTCACGGTAAACGACATCGAGCACGTTTCGATTTTGCAGGAAGGTGCCGAGCACCGAAACGGCTTTTTGGTTGTCCAGAACGGTGCCATAGTTGAGATTTGGCGCAATGTCGGCGGCGGTGAAGGTGTTGTTAAAGAGATAGGTGTTGCGAGAGTGTTCGTCGTAGACCACGTTTGGCAGGATAACATCGCCGCGGATGCCATTCAGGCTGGCTGCTTTTCCCATGATGTAGATTCCGAGGATATTGCTGCTGTTTTCAGCAATTTTCGTGAGCAGGTTGTAAGCGGCAAATCCAAGCGGATAGTCGATATTCAGGATGATCGCATCGCTCTTCTCTAAAAACGCGAGTTGAGCCCGGTCATCTTCAGGCACAAGCCGCGGGTCGATGGTGTTTGGGTCGAGCTTCGCCAGCTCCATGACGCTTGCTTCCACGTCGAAACTGTGCACGCTGCTGAGGCGTTTGATGCCGTGTTCGTTTTCAAACGCGAGCTGTTCAAGAACCAATGAGTTTTTGGGGTGGGCGGTAAGGTAACTTCGCATCGCATAATAGAAGAAGTTTTCCTGGCTGGCATTGTTTGCATCCAATTGCATTTCTTCCCAGGCAACTTGCAGAGCGGGGTCGTCTTCCTGGATAAAGCTCAACAGTTCTTCGCGTTTTGTGAGCGAGAAGCCAGTGAGCAGGTTGGCAAGGCTGTGCGTGTTGGATGAGACAAAATAGATTGGACGTTTGGTTACGATTGGAACGTGCGTTTCGATGTTGGTCCACCATCCCTCAGTTGCTTTGCGGTAGTCATTCAGGGAACCGCTGACCAATTGCACCGTCAGGTCGCTCGTCTCAGAGGCAATGATGGACATGTATGTAAAAAAGTTATCGCCTAAAACCGTGAAAAGCCGTGCAAGTTCTTCCTCTTTAATCCGGAGATATCTGGCAAGGCGCTGGAAGCTTTGGGGGTTGGCAGGGGTGGCTTCGAGCAGAAGTCCTTCGGGCAGGGTGTTGAGCAGGAAATGGAGCTTGTTCCACTCAATTTGAATTGCGGTCAACGCCGGGACGACGTCATCGATATCCGATCGGGAGGCGATATAGCAAGCCAGGGTTTGGTTCCCGTCGTAGAAACAGCGCCGGCGGCGGGCTTTCGCGCTGACGTCCTGCCAGGTTTCAACGTCCCCGCAGCCATAGCTGGCAAAATTCGCAGCCGACTGACCAAGGATTACCTTCTTCACATGGAAAATAATTTCAGGAAGGCGCAGTAAAGCGTAGAGCAGGGCGGAAATATCCGGGGAATCTTCACGCGACTTTGTGTGGAGGGAAGAATTCATCCCGGCGTGAACCTCCTCGAGCGTGCGAATGTGCACTTCGTTAGATGACCGCAGCAGCGAATAGATGGTGCGCAGGTAGAGATCAATTTCATCGGATGATCGGACAGGGACGGTTCTTTCCATAGTTTGTGTACCTTTACAAAAATTGCGACTTTTAGAAATTCTATCATGCCGATTAAGGCAGGCAACCTCCCTTATAATACACGTATTGAGTTTACCTTGTCTGCTGGAAGTGAGAGAAAATGCTTTATCTTGTTGCAACGCCAATTGGAAATCTGGGAGA
>JAYFQB010000205.1:0-2415 GCA_034927385.1 Anaerolineaceae bacterium
GATCGGCGCGCAGGAGAACAACCTCAAGAACCTGACAGTCGACATCCCCCTGGGTAAGTTTGTCTGTGTAACGGGCGTCTCGGGTTCGGGCAAGTCAACCCTCACGGTCGACATTCTCTACAACGCGTTGGCACGCCAACTGATGGGAGCCCACACCACCGCCGGCAAGTTCGACAGAATCGAAGGAGCGGAAAACCTGGACAAGGTCATCAACATCGACCAATCCCCAATCGGGCGCACGCCCCGCTCCAACCCCGCCACCTACACCGGCATGTTCGATATGATTCGCGACCTTTTCGCCAGCCTGCCAGACTCCAAGCTGCGTGGTTTTGACAAAGGTCGTTTCTCGTTCAACGTTAAGGGCGGCCGCTGCGAAGCCTGCCGTGGGGAAGGTCAGCTTCGGATCGAGATGCAGTTCCTGCCGGATGTTTACGTCCCATGCGAGGTTTGCCACGGCAGCCGCTACAATCACGAAACGCTCCAGGTACGATTCAAGGAAAAAAGCATCGCCGATGTGTTAAACATGACGGTGGACACTGCCCTGGAATACTTCGAAGCCTTCCCGCGCATCAGCCGCAAGCTACAAACCCTCAAGGATGTTGGCTGCGGCTATATTCGCCTTGGTCAGCCAGCCCCAACCCTTTCGGGCGGCGAAGCCCAGCGCGTTAAGCTCTCAAAAGAGCTCTCGAGGGTCGCCACCGGAAAAACTCTCTATGTGCTGGACGAACCCTCTGTCGGTCTGCATGCCGCCGATGTGCACATGCTCATCAACGTGCTCCAAGCCCTGGTGGATGCCGGCAATACGGTTGTGATCATCGAACATAACCTGGACATCATCAAGGTGGCAGATTGGATCATTGACCTCGGTCCCGATGGCGGCGAACGCGGCGGGCAGTTGCTCGCGGCTGGCAAACCCGAAGAAATTTGCGGCGTGGAAGCCAGCTACACTGGTCAATACCTGCGCAAATACGTGCTCGATCATCACCACAAAACCTGCAGCTAAACTATTCAACCGCCGCCAAAACCCCGGGCGAATATGGTAGGATTCACGCCAGAAACCAACAAAACAGGAAGTCACAATGTTTAGAACTCGCTTTGCCCCCAGCCCAACCGGCTACATGCATATCGGCAATCTTCGCACCGCTCTCTATGCCTACCTCATCGCCAAAAAGGCGCAAGGCAAGTTTATCTTACGCATAGAAGATACCGACCAGACCCGCAACGTCCCCGAGGCAGTCTCGGCAATTTACCGCGGACTTGCTCTGGCTGGCATCACCTACGATGAAGGTCCCGATAAAGACGGCGGCTTTGGTCCATATGTGCAGAGTGAACGGCTCCCTGTCTATAAAGAATACGCCCAACAATTGCTCGCGGGTGGGCATGCTTATTACTGCTTCTGCGGCAAAGAAGACAAACCCGCCCTCGAAGCCAGCAACGAACGAGTTGAAGGATATCGCGACCCCTGCCGCAATCTGACCGAAGCAGAGATCGCGGCTCGATTCGCCTCTGGCATAGTGCCGGTTGTGCGCCAGCGAATCCCACTGGAAGGATCAGGCAGTTTTACCGACCACGTTTACGGACAGATCACCATCGAAAATAAACAGCTCGACGACCAGGTGCTGCTAAAATCCGACGGCTTCCCTACCTACAACTTCGCCAACGTGGTCGACGATCACCTGATGCAGATATCACACGTCATCCGCGGGCAGGAATATCTCTCTTCCACCCCCAAGTACAACCTGCTCTATCAGGCTTTTGGCTGGCAGCATCCGGAATACATCCACCTGCCCCACATCATCCGCGAAGATGGCGCAAAGATGAGCAAACGCAAAGGCGACCCATCTTTTGAGGATCTGGTTCGGATGGGTTTTCTGCCGCAGGCGATCGTCAATTACGTTGCCTTGCTCGGCTGGAATCCTGGGGACGAACGCGAATTCTTCCTGATGGATGACCTGATCGACGCGTTCGACATGGACCGAATCAACAAGGCCAACGCCGCTTTTTCGTTGGAAAAACTCCGCTGGCTAAACGGAGAACACATCCGCTCGCTCAGCCCTGAAGCTTTCCATAAAATCGCCCTGCCATATTATCCCAGGGAGCTTGCTGAGCTTGACCTCGAAAAAATCAGCCAGCTCATCCAGGTGCGAACCGAAACCCTGACCGACATCCCGGGGCTTGTCGGCTTCCTCGCTAACCTGCCGGAATATTCCGCGGAGCTGTTTGCGAATCAAAAATCGAAATCAACCCTCGAAACATCCCGCCTCGTCCTGGAAAAGGTCCTTCCCCTGCTCGAGAATCTGGAAACCTGGAGCAACGAAAGCCTGTTTGAACTGCTTAAAACCTTCTCGCAGGAACAGGGGCTCAAAGTCGGCACGGTTATGTGGCCCATCCGAACCGCCCTCTCCGGGCAGGAAA
>JAYFQB010000087.1:0-6110 GCA_034927385.1 Anaerolineaceae bacterium
ATCCGCACATCCCTATCCGACTTCCGCGAAGAAGACTGGATGGCCAATATCCCCCTATACGCCATTAGCTGCCTGAAAACGATCGTCAAGTAACATCCCTTCAGTAGCCGGGCGGAGTTAAAAAAAGAGCGGGAAGCATACGCTTCCCGCTCCGGTTCAAACTGGCAAATCCTAACCCATTGTCAGAGCCATAACGGCTTTTTGCGCGTGCAGCCGATTCTCGGCTTCGTCATAAACCACTGAGTTTGGTCCATCGATAACTTCATCAGTCACTTCGATGTTTCGGTCAGCTGGGAGTGGATGCATGTAGATCGCATCGCTCTTGGCAAGCTCCAGCCGGCGCTGGTCCATAATCCAATCGGTATACGAATCCTGGAGTGCTTTTCCCTTCACCGCGTCATCGGTGGTCAACAGCGGACCCCAGCTCTTGGCGTAGATTACGTCCGCGTCCTTGATGCCCTCGTCCATGTCGTGCACGATCTCAAAGGAGGTGCCCCATTTTTTGGCTTCATCCGCTGCCTGCTGCTCGATCTCGGGCATCAGCATGAATTCCTTGGGGTACGAAAGGGTGACGTCCATCCCGAAGCGGGGCATCTGGACGATCAGAGATTGCGGCACAGAGATTGGTTTGAGATATGAAGCAGCATAAGCCCAGGAAACAACAATCTTCTTGCGCTTGAGGTCGCGGCCTTTCTTTTCCATAATGGTCATCAGGTCGGCCAGGCACTGGAAGGGGTGATAAACATCACACTGCATGTTCAGGACGGGTACGCGGCAGTTTTTAGCAACTTCATTTAGGTAGGAATTGCCGATGCCCCAGTCACAGTGGCGGATGGCGATGCCGTCGAAATAGCGCCCGTAGATCTCGCCGATTTCCTTGGCGGTGTCACCGTGAGAAATCTGGGTGGTCTTGCTCTCGATGAACGCGCCGTGCCCGCCGAGCTGAGCCATGCCAGCTTCGAAAGAACCGCGGGTGCGGGTGCTGCTGAAGAAGAACAACATTGCCAGCACTTTATCGCGCAGGTAAGGGTGGGGTTCGTTCAGAGCGCGCTTGCGCTTGAGGTCCCAGGCAACATCCAAAACAGTTTCGACTTCTTCTTTCGAAAAGTCCAGATCGCCGATCAAATCACGTCCGTGTAAAAAGGTTTGCATTCTATCTCTCCTTGAGGAATCTTTCCTTGATTATACCTATCAAGTTGTGCTTTGACTACAAGAAATTGAATGTTAATAGTTTTATTGGGGTTGAGAAAGCAGCTCCTATGTCTCGCACGCAAATCGTGAGGAGTAAGCCAGACTCTAAAACAAAATCATGCCAAACTTAATGGCAAATTCATGTTGAACTCCAAAATGGAAGTCTTTACACGATGACGCTTAAAACCATAGTGGAGACTTGCGACCCCATTATGAAAAGCTTTTGATTAGTTTACTTCACCAAAAAAGGCAAATATGGTGAATATCATTAACGTATAGAGGGTTGCTTTGTTACCACGATTCCACGCTATTGATTCCCCATGAGAATCATTCAAAACAAACACCAAGTAAATCTCATGATTTCTTCAAGCTCCTAATCTACCCCGAATATGATTGGTAAGAACGAATCGAATATTGGCAGTAAATCAGTCCTGTAAACGCCATAACCATCATAACTTTTCGCAGCAATCAATTCATTTTGCCCAACGTTAATGTATAGTTTCTCCGGCCCAGATGTTGAGACGGCGGGATTACCGTAAAAAATCCAATTCGAGCCACCATCTTTCGAATAGAACACGCCCGCGACTTCGTTTATTATGCCGCTTGCATAAATGATTGAAGAAATTCGAGAATCAAAAGTCAGATCATATAAAAAGAGATTATCAAGCAGTAGAGCTGACCAGTTTTGTCCTCCGTCGACAGACTTATAAAGCTTTCCATTCCCTGTGGTAACAAATAACTCACCACTTCGCGCAGGGCTTGGAAAAACCCCATAAAGATCTGTTGAAGGAATACCGTTGCTAATAGTTTCCCAAGTGTCCCCGTTATCTGCGGATTTTTGCAAAACATTATTTGTGAGATAGAGCGTATTGGGATCAAACGGATCAAGTTTCAGCATGTATTTTCCATACAAATTGTCTCCTACCAAACTCCAGGTGGACCCTCCATCAAGGCTGCGTAACACAGACTGGTTGCCATGGATCCCGAAAATCCTGTTAGAGTTTCTGGGGTCAATGATCAATGAAGAAATTTTGTCATCCCTATATTTTATATCGACTTTATTCCAATTTTCTCCCTGGTCGGTGCTTCGAAACAAGCCTTTATCATATAACCCAAGATAAATCAGATCAGGATTAAGCGGATCAATCGCCAGGCCGGACGCCGAATATTCTGGCAACCCGTTGTTGATCAGCGACCAGTGTTTACCGCCGTCACTGGTTTTATAAATACCGGCCTTATTCCTGGCGAGATACATCCTTTCACTGTTGGTAGGGTCTACCGCGAAGGCCCCGATTACAGTCCTCGATAACCCACAGGGCGTCCAGAGGGTTTCGTTATCATTCTTGTGGAAAACGCCATCGGAGGACAATCCAATAAACACGGTCTTCTCGGGGTCTCCCAGCGGATATATCGATTTGGGATAAATCGCTGGCAGGTTCTGGGTGATTTTTTTCCAGGTCTGTCCCCAATCTTTACTTTGGTACACGCCATTGTAAGATTCCCCGTAATAGATGGTTGCGGAATCGTTTGGATCCATCGCGAAAGCATCAGCAAACACATTGAGGCCTGTCACCTTTGTCCATTGAGCACCGCCATCGCGGGTCAAATACACTTCGTCATTGGATGAAACTGCATAAATCGCATTCGAATCCTGTGAGCTAACAAGTAGTTTGATGATTCGCTGGTTGGTCAGATTACCGTAAATGGATGTCCAGCTCTCGCCACCGTCCGTACTTTTGTCTATGCCAGAATTTCCGCTGATGTAGATTACCGATGGGGTGGTTGGGTCAACAGTAACCCTTGAAATCGGGTAGGGGGTTGGATATGCTGACAAAGCCCAGGTCTCACCAAAATCGGTGCTCACATAAAGCCCTCCGTCGGCAGCAAATAGCTTGCCGGGTGTGAAAGGATCTGCCGCTATTTGTATAAAACCTGATCCGATGGAATACCAGGATAAGCCGGAATCGATGCTTTTATACGATTCGAATGAGCTCGTAGAATAGAAAATTTTGGAATCTGTTGGGTCGTTCAAGAGAGAATCCAACATTTCCGTTCCATCCCCCACTTGGTAATAATCCCATGAAACTCCAAAGTCAGAGCTTGTGAAGAAGTGGCTGCCACCCACCGCGTAAATCTTATTGGGATCATCAGCATCCCCTTGGAAGTCGCTGATGTTTCGCCCAAGCGGACCGAGAGGTTCCCACACCTGAGGAGTTTGCGCCTGAGGGAGAGCTAATGATGTGAGCGATAATACAGCTATTCCTGTATGGATAATGAAATTTTGCATGAAGGCCAATATTCACCCCGGTAAGTAGATATTTTTAATGGTCCTGATTAAATGTTATTATAACACGCCAGGATTCAATAGTGGCTGGGCCAGATCCCATCTGTACGCATCGTTCCTCCAATCGTGGAGGTCTTGCGAAGCACCCCAGCGCAGAAAGCGCGTATGGGCAGACTGAGCACGGATCTTGACCGCAAGGTCTCCAAAAAAAAGCCGGGTTGATAAGAACAACCCGGCCTACAACTAAACTACCAAATAATAAAGCTTACTTGATCAAGCTCGCAACCAGCGCGTAAAACTCCGCCGCCTTGACCACATCGTCCAGCTTGACGCTGTCGTGCACGGTATGCGCCGTAACTTCGTCTCCAGGTCCAAAGCCAATCGAGGGAATGCCAGCCTTGCCAGCCCAATAAATGCCGTTGGTGCTGAAGGACCACTTGCCCGCGGGGGCATCTTCCAGCCCAAGCAAACGGCGGGTTTCAAGCCCAGCCTGCACCAGCGCATGGTCTTCCGGGATTGCCCACGCGGGGAAATACTTGTCCACCGGGAAAACAAAACCGGTATAGGAGGGCACATCGTAGAACAATGCTTCCACCTTAACGCGATCCTTGCTTTCCTCCGGGATCAGTGCTTCCACCTGCGCGATCGCCTCTTCCTGGCTCTCCCCAAAAGTCATTCGGCGGTCAATGTAAATCACGGCTTCGTCAGGAACCGCGTTAATGCTGGGGGTCTTCACGATCATGTCCGAGACGGTAATCTTGCCGTGCCCGAGGAATGGATCATCACCAAGCGTTGGTTCCAGGTCGCGAATACCCGCGATTACCGGCAACAGCAGATAGATGGCGTTGATGCCAACGTGGTTGCTGGCAGCATGCGCCGAAACGCCCTTGGCAGTGACTTTTAGCTCAATGCGTCCCTTGTGCCCGCGATACACGTTCATCTTGGTTGGCTCGCCAATCACGACGAAATCGGGGCGGATTTTTGGGTCGACTTCCACGAAGGTGTTCGGGGCAATTCCATCGCACCATTCTTCCATGTTTCCGAAATAATAGGCGGTCCATCCGTCCAAAAGTCCCAGGTCGCGCGCCGCAGCCAGCCCATAAACCATGCCCGGCGTCGAGTTTTTCTCATCACAAGCGCCGCGGGCATAGAGCACGCCATCTTCCACCTTGCCCTCAAAGGGATCCCACTGCCATTCATGCGGATCACCAATGCCGACTGTGTCGATGTGTGAATCAAAAACGATTACCTTGCTGCCATTGCCGATGCGTCCCATGATATTGCCCATTTTGTCAAAGCGGACCTCATCAAAATGAAGGGTTTGCATCTCGCTGGCGATGCGCTTTCCAACAGCCTCGATGTTGGAATCCATGCTTGGGATCGCGCAAATTTCGCGCATAAAGCGGACGATCGCTTCGCTTTGTGATTGGATTTTTTCCTGCAATTTCTGGATAATTTCTTGTGAAGGCATAATTCTCCTTTTTTTAAATCATTTTATAGGGTTAAAAAACTGTACGAAAACGGTATATAATGTTAACAT
The DNA here is from genome assembly GCA_034927385.1 of Anaerolineaceae bacterium. GTDB lineage: Bacteria > Chloroflexota > Anaerolineae > Anaerolineales > Anaerolineaceae > Mesolinea. The sequence continues at coordinate 5,016 of JAYFQB010000087.1, forward strand.
ATGCCATCGCACAGCTTTAGAATTGAGGTAATATGGATATCTTATCATCAAAGCCCGTTGGGGGCAACATCTTTCGAAAGCCTGAGTTGAACTGGGGTATTCTTGGAACTGCCAGGATAGCCGAAAAAGCAGTTATTCCGGCTCTTCTGAGCATGAAACATAACCCCATCATTGCTGTAGCCAGCCGCGACCTGACCCGCGCCCAGGAGTTCGCCGCGCCATTTGAAATCCCGCGTGCCTATGGCAGTTACGATGAGCTGCTCGCCGACAACAACATCCAGGCGGTATACCTTCCTCTTCCAAACAGCGAACACGCCAAATGGGCGATCAAAGCCATGCAGGCTGGCAAACACGTCCTGGTAGAAAAGCCCTTCGCCCTCGACGCGGATGAAGCCCAACTGATGGTCAGCACCGCCCTCGAAAATTCCGTGGTACTGATGGAAGCATTTATGTACCGCCATAGCGAACGTTTTGAGAAAATCCGCGAAATTGTGCGTTCCGGAACCATCGGCAAAATTCGCCTGATCCAGGCTGGGTTCACATTTACCCTCAGCAACCCAGACGATATCCGCCTTGCCCCAGACCTCGGCGGTGGAGCGTTGTACGATTTGGGCTGTTACTGCATCAACATTCAGCGCCTTTTGGTGGGGCGGGAACCCTCAAGCGTGCAGGCAATCTGCCAGATGAGCAAATCAGGTGTGGATTTGCAAACCGTAGCGACACTCGACTTTGGTGACCAGACGTTCGGGCAGTTCATGGTGTCTTTCAACGCGGAACGTTCGCAATTTCTGCGCGTAGTCGGCTCCGCGGGCTCAATCCATATTGAAGACCCCTTTAACCCCAACGGCGAAAGTACCAACGCCGTGCTCAATGCCGCCGGAAAAGACAGCCGCCGCATCACCTTTAAGGCTGAAAATGACTACAAACGCATGTTGGAACATTTCTACAACGTTGCAATCAGTAAAGACCTTCCCCGATTCCCGCTTTCTGACGCTGTAAACAATAAGTTTGAAAACTAATACTTTTTCCAGTCGGCGATCGACAACAATCAATTGGTAACCCTAAAAAATAGACAAAGAGAAAAAATGACATGGA
>JAYFQB010000249.1:0-2136 GCA_034927385.1 Anaerolineaceae bacterium
CGAGGGTCTCCCCTCCAACTATCAGCGTGATGTGACTTCCGCATACGACGCTTTCAACCAGTAAACCCTGATTTCTAAGGAGAACGCCCCAATACGCATTGGGGCGTTCTTTGTTTTGGTTTATAATCACAACCTGGTTCATCATGATAGAAATTCGCCACCCCGCCATTATTGACACCCCCAATTCCCAGTCTGCTTACGATGATCTTTATAGCGATGGAGGAATTGATCTTTCAGATTCTTATTATCTCTGGCTCCTCGACAAGATAAAACCGATTCCAGGAAAAACCCTGGTTGACATTTCTTGTGGAAGGGGAAAGCTTGCTGCTTTTGCCAGGGCAAAAGGATTGGATGTTATTGGTCTGGATTTTTCCCTTAGCGCAATCCGGGTTGCTCAACGCCTTGACTCCAAGCTAAACCTCTTCATCAGTGACGGTGAACAAATCGCCCTGAAACCGAAGTGTGCTGATTATGTTACCCACATCGGAAACCTTGAGCACTATCAAAACCCCGATCTGGGTGTACGTGAGGTCGCCAGAATTCTGAAACCGGAGGGCACGGCTGTGATTCTGCTGCCGAACGGGTTCTCAATCGCGGGGAATGTACAGCACGTTCGCCGTACTGGGGAGGTCTTTGACGATGGCCAACCGATCCAACGGTATAACACACGTCTGGGCTGGCAGGACCTGCTGCAGCAAAACGGGCTAACCGTCTTCGAGACGATCCGCTACGAACATTTCTTCCCGCGTACCAGAAATGATTGGAAAGCCCACCTTAAGCGCCCTTCAAGACTGTTCAGGTGGGCATTATCCTGGGCAATCCCTTTCAACCTGTCAAATTGTTTTGTCTATTTTTGCAAACCCTCCTCCACCTCGAGCTGATATGCTGTCTATTGCAGAAAAAATAAAAGCTTTCTACGCGCGCCACGGCAAAATCGTCAAGGTGATGCTTTACCTTATCTGGGCAGTGCTATTCGCCTTCCTAGGCTACACCGTTTGGAACGCTCGAGACCAGCTTTTGCCCTATCTTGCGACCGCTGATTATTCGCAATTTCTGGTGGTAGTCCTCATCTATCTTGTGGCTTTGTTCTTTGCGGTAGCCAACTGGGCGGCAGTTATGCACGCTTTTGAAAGCGGCATCTCTTTCTGGATGCATGCCAAAATCTACCTTGTCTCCATGGTGTCAAAACGACTGCCTGGGACGATCTGGTATGTTGGCGGACGGATGCTTTTCTATAAAAAGCTGGGCGTACCTTCGGTCAAGACCGCCTCTGCCAGCGGAGTTGAATACATCATCAGCTTCGTCGCCGATGCTTTACTTGCTGCTATCTTCATTCCATTGGGACTGAATCTGTCGAAAATTTGGCTGATTCCATTAGCTTTGGTCGCTGTCGCGGGTTTGTTTGTGCTGCGCCCTAAGACGATGGAAAAGATCATGATAAAGCTCAATCAACCACTTGCACAGCCTGTCAGCATGAGCCAAGTGATCGGTTGGTTATTGTTGCGGATGGCATTGGTGCTGACCGGTGGTATTATGATTTTTTTCACCATTCGGATCTTTACTCCGCTTGGCTTTGACTCACTCCTGTTCGTTCTCGGAGCGAGGGCTCTTTCCGGAGCAGCAGGAATGCTGACCTTCTTCCTTCCCAGCAGCATGGGTGCATCGGATCTGACATTGTTGGCTATGCTTTCCACCATGATTCCCACCTCTCTTTCGACCGTAATCGCCTTGCTAGTGCGCATCTATACCACCCTTTTTGAGCTGATTTTTGGTCTGGTCTTCTTTATCTTCCTGAATAAATCGCTGCCAGTCGACAATTCCGACGGTTCCATCAAGGAAATCGCCATCGAAAAGCACCCCGAGCAGAACTCAGACCCCTTCCACCGAGAAGGAATGGATCTTTAGTTTATCGTGAGGGGAAGAAGGATCGTATACACTGCCTGGTAGCGGCTGACACTCCCCAGGTATTCTTCTCCTGTTTTTCCGCCAATCGCATAGATGTAATCATTGAGCAGTATATAGGCTGCCTCTGAGATTGGGCTGGCTGTTTCTGAGTTTACGTTGATAATTTGCCATTCTCTCAGAGCAGCCGAATAGTGAAACTGGTCAATCGTTCCGCTCGAAGCAGATTTTTCG
>JAYFQB010000365.1:0-1729 GCA_034927385.1 Anaerolineaceae bacterium
ACCCCACCCGAGGCGTATGAGTGGCTGGAACTTTCGGACTTCCAGGAGTAAGAAGCGCCGGAAACACAACCAACAGACCAGGGTGCCGGGATTGATGCCGAAAGCGTTGAGGCGCAGCCTCAACAAACCAGTGAATTGCCAGTGACGGTGGAAAAGCCGGCGGAAGCTGATGAAACTTTCAGCGAGGAGCTCCGGGCCTTGTTCAATGAAGGCAAACACCAGGAAGCCCTCGCGTTGATCCAGAAAAACAAAGCGGATCCCCTCAGGGTTGAAGCTTCAAAGAAAACCTTACGCTCCCGACTGACGCTCTCCTCTGAGGCGTACGACCTTTGGGACGTCTATGATGATCTAAACGATTCATCGCACGAATAAAATCTTGGAGAGTGGAATGGAACGTTCGTTAGTATTGGTTAAGCCGGATGGCGTGCAGCGCGGATTGATAGGAGAAGTGATCACAAGGCTCGAAAACCGCGGTCTGCGGCTCGTGGCTGCAAAATTCCTGCAGGTCAGCCCGGATCTCGCTAAGCAGCACTATGCGCTTCATGATGGAAAACCCTTTTTTGACGGTTTAATCACTTTCATCACCTCCTCCCCTGTGATGGCGATGGTGTGGACCGGACCAGACGCGATTGCCGCGATTCGTCAGACGATGGGAAAAACCCGCGGCACCGAAGCCGACCCCGGCAGCATCCGCGCCGATTTTGGCTTGCAAAACAAAAAGAACCTCACGCATGCCTCTGACTCCTCCGAAAATGCCGAAATTGAAATCGCCCTCTGGTTCAAACCCGAGGAGCTGGTTGAGTGGAAACGCTGCACCGAAGACTGGAGTTATTGATGGCAAACGAAAGCCTCGACGCTTACGTGTCGGTCTATAGCGCCCACGGTCGGTTGGACGCGGAAACCATCAAGGCTTTTCTTGAGGCGCAAGGCATCCCTGTCTATATCGACCAGGACACCCTTGGACTGATTTACAGTTTCACGGTTGGAGAGCTCGGTTTGGTTGGGATCAAAGTTCCCCCCTCAGACGCGGACAGAGCCCGGCAGCTATTGGCAGCCATGGATGAGGGTGAGTTCGCCGATGAGATCCTTGTTGAGGATGAAACCTCCAAAACCGCGCCGCACATTGAACCCCTTGACGCGGAGGATGAGGAGCTCAAGGACCGGAAAAGAGTCCTATTCCTTTGCACAGGCAACTCTGCTCGCAGCCAGATGGCTGAGGCAATCGTGAACAACGACTGTTGGGAGAAGTGGGTCGCGTTCAGCGCCGGCACTGAACCAACCGGAACCGTTAACCCTCTCGCGCGGCAAGTCATTTCCGAAGCGGGTATCTATCACCAGGGACGGTCAAAATCAGTCAATGAGTTTTCTGATCAGGTCTTCGACCTGGTAGTAACCGTATGTGACCAGGCGAATGAGGCCTGCCCAATTTGGCTTAACCAGGGTAATAAAATCCACGTTGGCTTTGAAGACCCAGCCGCTTTTGAGGGCAGCGACGAAGAGAAACTGGCTGTCTTTCGCAAAACCTTCACCCTCATTCGCGCTGCCATCCCATCCGTGCTCGAAAAAAACGGTTAATTGTTTAGAAGAAGAAAAAGAAAGGCTGGCATGTGTTAGTTCTGACGTGCCAGCCTCTCTTTTTAAAAAATATACAGCTTATCTTACGAAAAGCTTGAGCACCTGTTGGAAGAAGAACGGGAAGGTGGAATAGTCAAAGTCGTTTGACCATCTA
>JAYFQB010000268.1:0-14842 GCA_034927385.1 Anaerolineaceae bacterium
CGACAACTAAAGTTATAATGATGGAGACAGATTGTCCTGTCATGTGAGAGTTCCTCCTTTTTTGTTGGCAAACTAATTATGGATGGAACTCTCCTTTTTGTGTCCTTTTTTTTCACGATATGCAAATTTGATACTGTAACAACTATTACGCAGGACTTGACAATACGCATTGATGCGCATATACTGTTCTTGTGAAGCGATCAGAGTTAATCAAAATACTGGTATCCGACGGGTGGTCGTTTTCCCGGCATGGGAAGGAACATGACGTATACCGCAAAGGAGACAAACAAGAAACCATACCGCGGCACAATGAGATTAATGAAAAACTTGCAAAATCAATCTTAAGCAGACACAACCTAAAGAAAAAGCAAACAAAAAGCAAACAAAAAACGTAAGGAGCTAAAATGAAAACCACTTATCCAGTAATTCTTCGGGAAGTTGACGGAGGGTTTTTAGTGGATATACCAAGCTTCGAAATTAATACATTCGGCACCACACAATATGAAGCAATTGAAATGGCACGAGACGCAATCGGCGCAGCGGGCATTGATAAAATTGATCATGGAGAACCGCTTCCAGAACCGATTTCTTATAAAGAGGCTAAAGCGATTGGGTGTGACGATCTTACAGCCGTTGTCGATATTGATTTCGATCAATATCGCAATGAATTAGACAACAAATTGGTACGGAAAAATCTAACAATTCCTTATTGGATGAATTACAAAGCAGAAAAAATGGGCTTAAATTTTTCGCATATCCTTCGAGAAGCAGTCGGAAAGTTTATAGCAGAGGCAGTCTCTCCATATGATCACACAAAAAACGAATAGTCAATCTTCGCTCACATAAAATGGATTGCAATCACACTCAGGAGACCGGCGAGAACAAGGGGCAGGGGTAAATGGAGCCTTGCGGTCAAGAACCTCGCTCGGTCAGGAGATCGGTGAGAACTAGGACCGGCGAGAACAAGGGTAGTTATTGGCGCAATGGGGTGATCTACATTTCCATATCCATCACAACCGGCTCTTCGTCCACCTTTTCCAGCTCGCCCCAGTTGCTGCCGAGGCGCGTTTCCGTGACCAGCGGGACGGAAAGCTCCAGCGCGTGTTCCATCACGTTCTTTACAACCTTCATCGCCTTCTCGACTTCCGCGTCCGGAACCTCAAAAATCAGCTCATCGTGCACCTGCAGCAGCATCTGGGTTTTGAGCCCGGCTTCGCGCAGGGCGTCTGGCAGGCGCACCATGGCAATTTTGATGATGTCTGCGGCGGTTCCTTGCACCGGCGCGTTGATGGCTTCGCGCTCTTCTCTCTGGCGCATGGCGAAATTCGTGCCAGCCTTCAGGTTCGGGAAGTAGCGTTTGCGCCCCAGAAGCGTCTCCACGCTGCCGGTTTGGGCGGCTTCTACGCGGGTTTTGTCGAGCCAGTTTTTTACGCCAGGGAACTGCTTGAAGTACTCTTTGACGAAGTTTTCGGCTTCCGCCAGCGTCAGGTCGGTGGTACGGGTCAAGCCAAACGGGCTCATCCCGTAGATCAGACCAAAATTGATGGCTTTGGCGTGGCGCCGCTGCTGTTTTGTTACCTGCTCAATCGGGATGTTCTCAATCGCAGCGGCGGTTGCGGCGTGGATATCCTGCCCTTTGTGGAACGCGTCCTTCATGGCTTGGTCCTGGGCGATATGCGCCACGATTCGCAGCTCAATCTGGGAGTAATCCACAGCCAGAAGTTTTTTGCCTGGCGCGGCGATGAATCCCTGCCTGACGCGCCGACCAAGCTCGGTGCGGGTGGGGATGTTTTGCAGATTGGGGTTTTGCGAGGCGATGCGCCCGGTCACTGTGCCAGTTTGATTGAAGGTGGTGTGCACCCGACCGGTTTTAGGGTTCACCTGCTGGGGCAAGGCGTCCACGTAGGTGGACTGCAGCTTGGTCAATTCACGATAGTTCAGAATCAACTCAACAATCGGGTGGACGCTTTTCATCTCCTCCAGAACGCCCGCGGCAGTGGAAAATTTTCCACTGCTGGTTTTTTTGGTCACGCCGGGCGGATCGAGCGCAAGCTTTTTGAAGAGCACATCCGAAAGCTTTTGGGTGGAGTTGATGTTAAACTCCTCGCCTGCCTGTTGATAAATCGCCTGTTCAAGCTGGCGAATCTCGTGGCTGAGCTCGTGGGAGAAACGGTCGAAAAGCGGCAGGTCCAGCAGGATGCCAGCCTCTTCCATGTCTGCCAGGATTGGGATGAGCTTCACCTCAATCTCCCGGTTGAGTTTTTCCACTCCGTGGGTTAGCAGGTCTGCCTGCTGCAGCGGAACAAGCCGCAGGGTCATGACGGCATCGGCGGCGGCATAGGGCGCCGCATCGGCGATGGGCACCTGTGCCATGGTTATCTGGTTTTTGCCTTTGCCGATCAGGCTCTCGATCTGGGTCATCTCCACGCCAAGCCGCACCCACGCCAGGGCTTTCAGCCCCAGATGGCGCGAATCGGGCGTGATCAGCCACTCTGCCAGCATCGTGTCGAAAGTAATCGGGCTGACCTCAATCCCAACCTGGCGCAACACAAGCAGGTCATACTTGGCGTTGTGGGCGACCTTGTCGATTTTGGGGTTGGTCAGAAGAGGTTTAAGGGATTGGATCACCTCGTCAAGCGGTAGTTGAGGACCGGAATCATGCCCAACCGGGAAGTAGTAGCCCTTGTTTGGGCTGGCTGCCAGCGAGATGCCAACCAGCCGATCCTGAAGGGGGTTGATGCCGGTTGTTTCGGTGTCAAAAGCGATCATCGCGGCACCGCCGAGATCAGAAAGGCACTCTTTCAGCTTTTCGGGGTTGCTCACGATGAAGGTCTCGAAATCCGCGTTGACGATTTCAACCGGCTTGGGGTCTGCCGGGGCGGGTTCGTCGGCAAACAGGCTCACCTGTTCCGGCTGGGGATTCAGCGAGGGGTTAAGGCGCTGGTTGAGCTTCTTCAGGCGCTGGGAGAGGGTGCGAAATTCAAGCTGGTGGAAGAGTTTTTCCACGGCAAGGGGGTCAAAACGGCTCGGCTTTGCCTGATCGAGGTCAAGCGTTACAGGCAGGTCGGTACGGATGCGTGCCAGGTCCTGGCTGAGGTAGGCAGAATCCTTCCCTGCGTCCAGATCCTTTCCAGCTTTTCCGGGTATCTCAGAAAGATGCGCGTAGATATTATCGAGGGTGCCATACTCATGGATCAGCTTTATCGCGGTCTTCTCGCCGACGCCCTTTACACCCGGGATGTTATCTGACGTGTCTCCAAGCAGCGCCTTATAGTCCACCACCTGGTTGGGCAAGACGCCCAGCCGGGCTTGGACATCCTCGGCGAAATAGTCATCGTTTTGACCATTCTTGTTTGGTAGGGCAACCACGATGCGGTTGTTCACCAACTGAAGCAGGTCTCGGTCACCGGTGATGATCTTGACGCCAAGCCCTTCCCTGGTGGTTGCCCAGGTGGCAAGGCTGCCGATGACATCATCTGCCTCGTAATTTTCCACCTCAACCCTCGGGATGTTGAAGGAGTCGACCATCTCGCGAATGCGGACAATTTGCGCGCGCAGGTCGTCGGGCATCTTGGCTCGGGTGCCTTTATATTCGGGGTACATTTCATGCCGGAAAGTTTTTCCGGTGTCGAATGAAACGGCAAGGTAATCGGGCTCTTCCTGTTCGAGCAGTTTCAGCAGCATGCTGGCGAAGCCGTAGATGCCGGCGGTGGGTTCACCGGAACTGGTTGCCCAACGGGTGGAACCGCCAGATGTCAGGGCAAAGTAAGCGCGATAGGCGATGGCGTGACCGTCGAGCAGGTAAAGGATTTTGGGCATGAGCACCTCGTTAGAAGATCTGGTACCAATAGGGCAAGTCTGACGCCTGGGTGGCAGACTGGGTTGTTGTGGGGGTTGGCTGGGTTGCACTGACACACACCGGTTGAGTGTTGTTTTCAGCATCGTGGGCATATCTGGAGTTGGCGGCCGCCTGGATAAATACCGCCAACACCGACTCTTCATGGCTGCTAAGGCTGGTGCTTTTTGGCACGCTCAAAGCGGTGAGCTCTTCGATGGCTTTGGCTGCCTGGCTGCGCAGAGAGGAAAGCCGCGTATGGATGGGGAAGATCAGGCAGACCTGTTTCTTGTCTGGCAGGAAGTCGCTATAGATCAGGCAGGGCTGTTCATTCACCCGCCGCGCGTTGATTTTTTGGGCTGTGGGCGGAAAGCCTTCCAGAAAGACAGGCAACAGCGAGCCGCTGGAGGCTTCGAGCCTGGAGCCATCAAACACCAACACGCCAAGCACCCCTTCCGGGTAACGCGGTTGGTACTTGTTCAAAACGGTTTGATAGTTCACTTGCTGTTCGGGGGACGTCATGAACCGCCTTTCATCTCTCTTAAGTGTAGCATCCGCAAGCTCTCTAATCAAGCGTCATCACAGGTTGGGTGAAGGAGCTTTCTGGCTTGGACAGCCTGAAATTGGCTAATCCTACTGGTGCAGTGTTATCATTCAAACCATTCAAGAACGGAGGTTTTAATGCTTCAGGATTTTCTTCAAGCGTATGTGGATAAGTACGGTTTTTCCGGGTATACAGAATTGCGTGCCCAGCAGAACCGCAATCGCGGGGTGATGATGCTCAACGGCAGCCTGACTGCCAACACCAGCGGAACCAGCCGGGGTCTTTCCGCGCGAGTGGTGAAAGGCGGGGCTTATGGTTTCGCCTCTGGGACTGGCTATGGCGAAGATCTCGACGCAATCGCGCGCGTGGTTCGAACCGCCAGCAGCAACGCCGACTTCCTGGATAGCCGCGTGCGGCGCGGCAAGCCGGACTTCCCCGCCAATGCGCCTTTTTCGCGCAAAGACGGGCTGGAACATGACATTCCGGTGGAGCAGGGTTACTTGTTGGGTCTGGTTGATGAAATCGACAGCTACATCGCCGAACGGTTCCCAAGGCTGCTCAGCCGACGGGTTTTCGCCCGCGTGCTCGACATGGAAAAGCTGCTCTACACCAGCGATGGCGTGGTTTCGCATTCGTATGTGCCCCGCGCGAACGTCTATGTTTTCATGACCACCCAGGATAAAGACGGTCAGCCAGTGGAGCTCTACAAGGTGATGGGTGGCTATGGCAACTTCTTAGCCAGGTTCCCAAACGCGGAAGAACTCTTTGGCAAACTCGAGAAACAGTATGAACAGCTAAGCCTCAAAGCGGATGGTGTTTACGCGAAACCCGGAATCCAAACAGTGATCCTGGATTCAGACCTTGCGGGCATCCTGGCGCATGAGGCGGTTGGGCATACCGTGGAGGCAGATTTTGTTGAGACTGGCTCGGTGGGGGGACCGATGTTTGGCAAGCAGGTCGCCAGCGAAAAGGTCAGCCTGGTGGATCTTGCCCATGATGCCTTTGGCAGTCTGGCGCCGGTTCCTGTGTTTGTGGATGACGAAGGCACGCTGGCTCAGGATCAGATGCTGATCGAAAACGGCATCCTAACCGGCTATATGCACAACAAGGAATCAGCCCTCAAGTATGGGCATACACCGAACGGAAACGCCCGGGCATATGACTTCTCGGACGAACCGCTGATCCGTATGCGCAACACCTGTATCCTTCCGGGGAAAGATAAGCTCGAAGAGATGATCGCTTCTGTTGAAGACGGATACTACTTCACCGATATGAACAACGGTCAGGCAGATTCCACCGGCGAGTTTATGTTTGGCGTGCCGATGGGCTTTGAGATCAAGAACGGCAAGCTCGGTCGGGCGGTAAAAGACACAACCGTTTCTGGTGTTGCGTTTGAGGTGCTCAAAACCGCGGATATGGTCAGCGACACCGTTACCTGGACCAACTCGGGCATGTGCGGCAAAAAACAGATAATCCCGGTAGGTATGGGCGGACCGGCAATCAAGGTTCAAATCAACGTGGGAGGTCGGGCATGAAACAGGCATTTGACGTGAAGGATAAGGCTCTTCTGGAAGCAGCCGAAACGATCCTGGCAGAGATTAAGGCAGTCGGGGCGGACGAAGGCGAAACCTGGGTGAGCCGCAGCGCGTTGACCGAACTTTACTACGAACTCGGCAAAGTCAGCATGGTGCGCACGGTCTTCTCGGACAGGGTCAGCCTGAAGCTGCTAAAGGATAAACGCAAAGGCAGCACCACACTCAACAGCTTTGACCCTCAGGATATCCGTCTGGCAGTACAGGAAGCCTGGCAAGCCGCACAGTCGGCTGCGCCGGATGAGGCGGAAGGGATTGCTGAGCCTTTGGGGAACTTTAGCTTCTCCGCCGGTGAAGAAAAGCCGGATCTGGACGCCATGTATAGGCAGTTGGACCAGCTTCTAAAAGACGTGAAGGCGGATTTTCCAAAGATTAGTTTCGATTCAATCGGTATTGAACACCAGTTTGGAGAAAAACTCTACGCCAACACGAATGGCGTCCGGCTTTCGGACCGACGCGGTGTTTATCAGCTTAGCAACATGTTCATGGCAAAGGATGAAGATAAAACCTCTTCGTTCAATTACTTTGGCACCGTTTATGAGAACCCATCGGATCGGGTCTGCGACGAGAAGAGGGTCAGGCGGCTGTTGGATGAAACCGAGCACCAGATCGTAACCGAGCAGTTTGCTGGCAGCTTTGAGGGCGACATAGTCATCACGCCGGGCTGCCTGGAAAATATGATTGCTTATGTGGCGGACACGTATCTGGAAGATGGAGCGTTGATTTCGGGCACCAGCACCTGGAAGGATAAAATCGGCGAGCAGGTTGCAAGTCCGTTGATCAGTTTTGAACTCGCCGCCGAACATCCAGACCTTCCTGGCACAAGTCAGCTAAGTGGGGATGGTTACGTGGCGGAGAACATGCCCCTGATTGAGCGGGGCGTGCTCAGGAACTTCATCCTCAGCCGCTACGGTGCTGCCAAAACGGGTTTGGCGCGTTCCAAAAACAGCGGCGGCAGCTACGTGCTCGGCAGCGGCGAGACGCCGCTTGAGGATGTGATTGCCGGGGTGGAGCGGGGCATCCTGATGGGCAGGTTCTCGGGCGGCAGCCCCAGCCCAGCCGGCGACCTAAGCGGCGTGGCGAAGAACAGCTTTTTGATTGAAAACGGAAAGATAACTAAACCGCTAAGCGAGGTGATGATCTCTGGTAACCTGGCGGATATGCTGCGCGACACCGTTGCCGTCAGCCAGGAACGCGAAAACTCCGGCTATTGGTTATTACCATGGATCAGGGTCAAAGGCGTCACCATCTCGGGCAAGTAACGTCGGACTGGGATTGTGAAAGTCAGGACAACGCGGGATCACCACGATCCCGCGTTTTTTGTGCCCAAACCGTCATTGCAGCCCGCCAATGCGTCTATAATCCATTCAAACCGCTTCTATAAAAGGACTGATCATGTTAGACCCAGAAATTCAGAAAAAATTGATCCAGGAAGGTCGGGATTTTATGAAAGGCTACTCCAACCGACCATTTGACGACTTCGAATCCGACCAGGACCTAAAATTGCCGCAGCCGCCGCTTGTGAAAGCACCAATGGCTGAGCAGGCGATGCCGCTCCCGAGGAATTTCGCCGATCTTGAGCTGCAAAATGACCTGATCGCCCTGCTGACCGAACGCAAAAGCTCGCGGGTGTACACACAGCAGTCCGTTAGTCTGCTGCAACTATCCTTTTTGCTTTGGGCAGCCCAAGGAATAAAAGACATCCGCGGCAAGTCCTACGCGACGCTGCGCACTGTGCCTTCAGGCGGAGCGCGGCATGGCTTTGAAACGTACTGGTTGGTTAGAAATGTGGAAGGCTTGCAGCCCGGAGCCTATCACTACCTGCCGCTGGGGCATGAGCTCGAATTTCTGCACCCGGTGGATGACCTGCCCGAAGCCATTACTGCGTCCCTGGTTGGGCAAAGCTGGGCGGCAAAAGCCAGCGTGGTCTTCTATTACAGCTTCGTGCCCTACCGTTGCGAGTGGCGATACGGAATCTGGGCGCACCGACCCGCTTTGATGGATGCCGGGCATGTTGGGCAGAATCTCTACCTTGCGTGCGCCGCGATTGGGATTGGCACCTGCGCGATTGCCGCGTTCGACACTGCAATCTGCGACGCTTTGTTTGAACTGGATGGCGAGGAGGAATTTATGGTTTACGCCTTTCCGGTTGGGACTATCTCCGCTTCAGACCAAAAATCTGAGAAGGCTTTTTATCAATTTGTGGAAGATGAAGGGCTCTAAAAAATCCGTGTTTGTACATCTCTACGAGCCCATCCCGCGCCGGCTTTTGGTAGGATAGATGACAATGAAAAGAAGTTTTCCCCGCAGAGGACGCGGACGCGATTCGTTCTGCCTCGAGTACAATACGATAACATAACAAAACGATGGGGCTGACAATGATCAGACGCGACAAAATTAACTATTATCTGGACCTCGCTGAGGTGGTGAGCCAACGCGGAACGTGCCTTCGCAAGCAATATGGGGCAGTTATCGTGAAGAATGATGAAGTGGTTTCCACCGGTTATGTTGGCGCGCCGCGGGGGAGGGCAAACTGCATCGACCTGGGTTATTGCATCCGCGAGAAGATGCATATCCCGCGCGGGGAACGCTACGAGCTCTGCCGCAGCGTGCATGCCGAGGCAAACGCGATTATCAGTGCCTCGCGCGAACGCATGCTTAATAGTTCGCTCTACCTTTCCGGGATTGACCTGAAAAACAACGGCGGCTATGTGGAAAATGCCAACCCCTGCTCGATGTGCAAACGCCTGATCATCAACGCCGGAATTGAGCAGGTGTTTATTCGTGATGATAAAGAAAACTACCGACGGATTGCCGTGCTGGAATGGGTCGAAAACGACGAATCTCTTAGCGGCACGTTGGGCTATTAAAGTATAAGGAATTAAGAAATGAAGATAAAAGAAGTAACTCGTGTTGTGCAAGGCAAGCCGGCTGTCGATGGTGCCGGGGTTCGCCTGAACCGGGTTTTGGGGGGAGATACCATCGAGGATTTTGACCCCTTCCTGATGTTGGATTCTTTTGATTCACGTGAGCCTGATGACTACATCCGGGGCTTTCCGATGCATCCACACCGCGGGATCGAGACGGTTACCTACCTGGTTGAAGGCAAAATCGCCCACGAGGACAGCCTCGGCAACAAGGGTCTGATTACCTCCGGCGCTTGCCAATGGATGACGGCTGGCAGCGGCATCCTGCACCAGGAAATGCCAGTGGAATCAGATCGCCTGTTGGGATTGCAGCTCTGGTTAAACCTACCGGCTGCCGAAAAGATGACCAATCCAAAATACTTCGATATTGAACCGAAGGATGTGGGTTTGGTGGAGAAAAACGGCGGAATCGTAAGGGTGATCTCAGGGGAGTATATGGGCGTGAGGGGTGTGACACCGCACCACATCCAGGCAACCCTGCTGGACGTAAAACTCGACGAAAGCCAGGGGATCGAAATCCCTGTCGGTGAAGGCGAGACGACCTTTGTGTTCCTGATTGAAGGCGCGGGAATGCTTAACGGAGAGATTTTTGATGAAAAGACCGCACTTTTGCTGGGTGAGGGCGATTTGGTGGAAGTTTGCGCCCTGCCAGGAGAAACCGTTAGATTTATATTGGCTTCAGCTCCACCGCTGCACGAATCCGTTGCCTGGGGTGGACCAATCGTCATGAATACACGCGCGGAATTACAACAAGCGTTTGACGAGCTTAGAGCTGGGACGTTTATCAAGTAAGAAGGAGTGACCATGAAACAATTTGATGTTGTCGTGTTAGGCGCCGGACCAGGCGGTTATGTCGCGGCGATTAAAGCCGCCCAACTCGGCAAGAAAGTTGGTATTGTCGAACGGGAGCATTTGGGAGGTGTCTGTCTGAACGTTGGCTGCATCCCCTCGAAAGCTCTTCTTAGGAACGCGGAGTTGGCGCATCTGTTGCGCACCGAAGCGAAGGAGTTTGGCATCAGCTTTGACAACCTGCAGCTTGATTATTCTGCCGCATATAAACGCAGCCGCCAGGCGAGCCAACGTTTGACAAAAGGCGTTGCTTTCCTGATGAAAAAGAACAACATCGAAGTTGTTAATGGCGAAGGCAAGCTGATCGCCCCCAACAAGCTCATGGTGGCTCTGACGGATGGCGGCGAAGAAGAAATCCAGGCGCAGGATATCATCCTGGCAACTGGGGCGCATGCCTCGGTCATCCCGGGAATGGAGCCAGACGGCACAAAAATCCTGAACTACCGTCACGCGATTATGCTCGAAAGCCTGCCAAAATCCGCTGTGATTATTGGCGGCGGCGCGATTGGGATTGAGTTTGCGACAGTTTGGAGCGGTTATGGCGTGGATGTGAGCGTGGTGGAGATGCTGCCGCATATCCTGCCGAATGAAGATGAAGAAGCTGCGGCGGAGCTCGCCAAGGCGCTGAAGAAGCGCGGCGTGAAGACCTTCGCCGGCACGAAGGTGAAGGGCGTGGAGCGCACGGAAACCGGCGTTAGGGTGCCGATTGAGAATGAGAAGGGACAAGAAACTCTCGAAGCGGAAGTCGCGCTTGTCTCGGTGGGGTTCAAACCCAATTCTTCGGGCATTGGTTTGGAGGAGCTGGGAGTTGAAACCGATAAACGCGGTTTTGTTGTGGTCGATGAACACATGCGCACGAACATCCCCGGCATCTGGGCGATTGGCGATGTTACCGGCAAACTGCTGCTTGCCCATACGGCATCAGCGATGGGCATTATCAGCGCCGAGGTTATCGCCGGCAAAGAACCGCGCAAGCTGGATTATCGCATGATCCCACGCGCAACCTATTCTTCCCCGCAGGTGGCATCCTTTGGTTATACCGAAGCGCAAGCAAGGGAAGCTGGTTTCGCGGTGAAGGTGGGTAAGTTTAACTTCCAGGCAAACGGCAAGGCGCTTGGTTTGGGGGAATACCAGGGCTGGGTAAAGGTTGTCACGGACGAAAAATATGGTGAGATTTTAGGCGCCACGATTGTTGGTCCCGAAGCGTCCGAGCTGCTGCCTGAGCTGATTTTAGCCCAAGCGAACGAACTCACGATAGAGGAGATCGCCCACTCTGTGCATGCCCATCCCACGCTTTCTGAAGCGTTAATGGAAGCAGCGGAAGCCGCGCTTGGCAGCGCGATTCACAGTTAGGTCGGAATGGTATTTCAGACCGGGATGAGGCAGGTACTTCATCCCGGTCTTTTTAATTGATCTCGATTGTGCCGCCTGTGCCCACATCCTGATTGTGCCGGTCTCCCCACCGTGCACACAACTTAGCCGAAGGCTTCAATCGGTTCCCGCAAAACAATGGAGACCTAACGGTCAAACCCCGTACTCGGCGAGGACGCCGGTACGATCAAAAGCCTGTGCCCACATCCTGATTGTGCCGGTGTCCCCACCGTGCACACAAGTTAGTCGAAGGCTTCAACCCGTACCGACAGGAAAAAGGCGTACCCCATTTTGCGGGGATCAAATCCTGCGAACTCGATGACTTGATATCTTATCTCCCATAGCTCTAAACATCGACCTCGGTACAACTCGTATGGCTTATCTAAAAAGTGTGTACCATCTGCTGACCTCCTCACAACCATTCGCCAAATCCGTGCTATCTATTAAAAATTTCAATTTTGGGCTCATGATTATGCTATACTTTATCCATGAAATCAGCGGCTGGTTTTCTTTGGTGTGGATTAAAGACAACCTGTGTTAAGGGAAGGGTGTGAGGCTAAGCCATGCTCTCCGCGCTCAGTCTCAATGACCAGCTTGCTCTTGCCCTGGGTGCAATTGGGTTCCTGTTCCTCCTGATTAATCTGCTCCTCCGCAAAAGAAACAACCCTCCGCACATCCCTGAACCTTCCAAAGAAGCTGTCAGTCACTTGCTGGATGCTTCCTCCGAGGAAGGCGGGCGCCTGATCATCGGCTTGGGGAATTCGTTTACTGAATCCGGCTTTAATCTGGCTGGCATTTCCGGTTTGGGCGTGCAGCGGGCTTTGCTGAAGCGTTCGCTTTTTAATGACCAACCGCTTCAGTCTTACAGCGGGGACGGTGTTTTGTCCTGCCTGAGCCGCATGGTGGTGCACGGTGCCTACCAAGGCGCATTGGCGAGCGAGCTCTTTAGTTGATCCCTCAGTCAGTTGGGAGGCACGAGCCCCCTGGCGTACACCGTCAGCCTGGTTAATCAACTTTCCGCCTATTCCAACGCCGGTTTGCTGCTAACAGGGCTCACAAGCCCGATGGCACTGCTGGCAATGGACCAGGCTGACCGAAACTCGATTCCGACCATCAGCGCGATCGCCTCGATTAGCGGGCAGGCGGCTGGGTTTGTGGGTAACACGATCAACCTAATGGGGGAAGACGTTTTTAACGCCGCCGGCAGGCTTGACCAGCGAAAGGCATCCACGGCGAGCTTAAGTGCCCAGGACTGGCTGCGCATTGTGATTGGCGTGGGGCTGCTGCTCGGCGCAATTCTCAAGATGGGAGGCATTCTGCCGTGAAGCGTCTGCTGCCCCTGATTGTTGGTGTTGCGAGCGGTTTGGCTGTGCTGATTGGCATGTTCCTCATCCCTCAGGGCGGCATCTTGTCGGTGCTGTTGAACTGGGTGATTGTGGTGGCATCGGTGGCGCTCCTGGTGGCTATCGCCAGCCTGGTGCTGACGCATTTGCGGTTTATCGCCTCCGGAAAAAAAGGTTTTTTGCTCAGCTTCGTGCTCGTGGTCAGCTTTCTCGCCACGGTTGGGTTTGGATTGTACCTGGGGGTGGACGACCCGGTCTTTTTACAGTGGGTGGGGGCAGTGGTTCGACCGATTGAGACTGCCCTTTTGGGTTTGGTAGCCCTGGTGATGATGAGTGCGGCAATGAAGATTTTCCGCGAGCGGGGCTGGTCGGCATTGACCGTTTCTTTTGGCTTTAGCGCGATTGTGTTCCTGGTGTTGGGGTTGGGTTTTCTGCAAGACCTGAACATCCCGCTTTTGAACGACGCGATCCGCTTCGTGGAAGGTCTGCCAATGATTGGCGCGCGTGGTTTGCTGATCGGGATCGGCATCGGGCTGTTGATGATGGCATTCAGAGTGTTGTTTGGAATGGAAGGGTCTGCCAATGACTGATGACCATTCCGAAGTAAACCTCTGTCCGAAGTGCGGTAAAGAAAACCTGCCGATGGTAACCCGCTGCGTGCATTGCGGAGCGGAAATGGAATCGCTTTTCACGATTTTTGGGCAGCCGCAAGACCAGGATGAAGACGCAGAAGAATCCCTGCCCGACATCATCGAAGAAATCCGCAACGATCCTGCGCTGCGTGCGCCCGATGAGCCTGAGCTGAGCCAGGAAAATCAGTCGGTTGAGCTTAGTGACGAGCCGCCGATACCGGCAGAGCAATTGCCAGACTGGTTAGCTAAGGTGCGGGAACGCGCCAGGGAAGAAGAAGGAGCTGTTGGCGACCTCGTCAGTGGCATCAACGCAATGGATGCTGTTCGCGGTGAAGAAGAAGGGGTTGAGGGAGAATTCAACGCCTGGATTAACCGCATCCGTGAAAAAAGCCAACAAGAAAACAGAACCCGCGCTCGCCAGATTCCCGACGAAAGCGGTGAGCCTGACCAGGTGCCTGAGTGGCTGCAGCGGATACGCGCCTTGCGCCCAAGCCCCGAAGAGGACGCCACGCATGAAGTTAAAACTCAGCCCGCGTTTTCGGATGGGTTGCCGCGTGAATGGACGGATGAGGCTTTGGCGGAGCTGCGAAGGCAGGCTTTGCAGGAAGCCGGCGAGCAAGAGACGGAACCGCTGGCGGGCAGCTCAACGCCAGCAGAAGAGCTGGAACCGCCGGCCGAGATGACCACAGGTGCCGAAGAGCAAGCCGAGGTTGGGCAGGAAGTGCCTACCGAAAGCAAAGAGGACTTCCACAACATTCCGGAAGATGAAGCCGATTTTTCAGTGCCAACCCAAAACGGCAGCCTTGAGCAACCGGCGGAAAAAGAAATCGAAAACCCAAGCGAACCGGCAGGGGAGCAGAATCCCGAAACCGAAGACGCTGAATCAATCGAGGCGAACCTTACTCCTCTGGAAGAACTAACTGAAGCGGAGCTTGATGAGGAACCGCTAACAGAGGAAACGCTTGAGCCAGCCGAGGCTGAATCCGCTCCGCCTGAGGAGGTGGAAGAGCCCTCCGATAGCAGTGCCGTGCCGCCAGACCTGCTGCTCCTGCGCGACCAGCAGGATCGCGCCAGTTTGCTGGCAGCTTTGGTTGAGCAGGAGGGGCGTGTTACCGCCGACAAGCAGCCGACCCGCAAACCTTCAAGCAAGGTGGGGCGGCTGGTGGTGGAACTTCTGTTGGTCATCGGGCTGGTTGTGTCGATCGTGGTGGGTCCTTCAGCTTTAGCAGAAGATTCCCCAAAAAGCGTTCCAGCTCTTGCGTTAAACGAACAGATTGTTTCGCTTTCCGATGGCGATAAGGTGCTGGTGGTGTTGGATTACCAGGCTGCAGCCAGCCGCGAACTCGAAGCGTTGGCAGCGCCAGTGCTCGAGCGACTGCAAACCGAAGGCGCCGCGCTTTCCTTCCGGGCGATTCAACCCGCCGGTCTTTTCCTGGCGCAGTCCCTGTTCGAAAAAGCCGCCATGCCTGAAAGCACGAGGGTGGAATACCTGCCCGGAAGTTACCTGAACCTGCTGCCCCAGGCGGTCGACCCTCAAACAACCAACAGCAGCGATGATCCATCAGGGGTGGAAGACCTGCGTTCCTTCAAGACGGTATTGCTTGTGAGTGATTCCGCTGAGAACATTCGCGGCTGGCTGGAACAGATCGCTCCTTGGGTCGGATCGCTAAAGTTTGCCGCTGTAACCACGCAAATGGAAGCCCCAACGCTTTCACCTTACTTTGATTCAGGTCAACTCATCGGCTATGC
>JAYFQB010000293.1:0-6127 GCA_034927385.1 Anaerolineaceae bacterium
CGCTTCTGTTGATGGTGATCCGGTTATCTTTGCCGATCTCTTGCGGCGCTATTGCGGCGTTTTCTTTGATGCTGCCTGCCGCGCGTGGCTTGCCTGAAAGGATGGTAAAGATCTTCATTTTTTTGGTGTCTAACATTTCGAACTCCTTTTCTAAACCTACCTGGATTTTAGGAGAAAAGAGCCCAGAATCCTATCAACCAGCGCTTGAATTTGCCCTTTTCAAGCGTTAATTGAGTTGGCTGATCGAGGGAGATTGCACCTGTTTGTTGGTGAAGAGTAGGGTTGTCAGTATACTTAGGCAAAAACCGCTCCACATAAAGACCAACAACTTTTTTGAGTTCCCCCATGCCTTATGATCGCCTCTTTTTTAATTGCCTTCACTGCAACTACCCAAAACACACGCAAACAGATAAAATAGAATGGCTGTCATGTGATCGCGTGACGGTGGAGAAAATGTGAAAATAAAAAGCTCACTCATTCTGCTCGGTTTAGTGCTTGCCTTAGGCTTAAGTGCTTGCGGGCGTATGGCACCTGCCGACCCGACCGCCACTCCTGTTCCCCCCACAACTACCTTTAACCAACCAACGGTTGTCTTTGTGGACGGTACGCCTCAGGTTGTCGTCGAGCCGGCTAATCCAACCCCAACTCCCGATTTGGTCAACCCAAACCCCGTCCGGATTACCGAGCTGGACTACGTTCAGACTGGATCCGAACTGCGGATTATTGCGAAATTATTCAACACCCTCACCGATGCCATTCTGCGGGATGTGCAGGTGGAAGTTTTGGCGTTGGATGCCAACGGGAACCGCATTGCGAATGAAGTACGAACAGTGCGCTACCTGTTCCCCCGCGAAACGACTGGGTTGGTGCAGGATTTTTCGCTGCTTCCCGGGTTGCAGGCTGGTTCTGTGGAATTACGTGTGAAGGAAGGGCTTAAGGACCGTCAGCTGCGCTATTCCCAACCGCTGGTCGTAAATAACGCCTCCTGGGTGGAAGCGGAAGATGGCATCCGGCTTAATGGCTGGATTACTAATACCGACCCCTATACCTACACCAAAATCGAACTGAACGCGATTGCCTATAACGCGAATGGTTTAATCATTGGCGGTGGACGGGGGGTGATCGACTTTGTACCTGAGAAGGACCGTACAGGCGTCTCCATTCGGGCAGATATCACGGCGGATCAGGAAATCGCGCTGGTGGAAATCTACCCCTGGATAACGGCTCAATCCGCCTCCCTCGAGGGTGGGAGTTGGTGGCAGAACATTGAAGTCCGGCAGTGGAATTTCATCGCGGATGACTATCTGCATGTATCCGGCGGGGCACTGCTCAGGAACCGCACCGATCGCCTGTTAAAGGAAACCTATTACCTCCTAACCGTTACCAGCAGCTCGGACCAGGTTTGCCTGGCGAAGCAGGGCTACATCGACCTGATTTGGCCTAATCAGGAGTTGGTTTTCTCACCAGGTGTGCTGGAACTGCCGGTCGGTTGCACTGCGCAGCAGGTGGATTTGATCATCGTGCCGGGTGAGTTTGGAGAGTTCCAGCTTGGCTATGACCCGCTGGAAGCGAGCATGCCGGTGATCAATGAGGCAGGGGATTCCGCCAGCGTAAACGTCATCAACAACTTAAACGCGGATCTATCCAGCACGGTGGTTTACGTAGTGATCACCGACTCGACGGGCAAAATCGTTGGAGGCGGTTCCGCCCAAAGCGGCAGTCTGCGTGCCAATAGCTCTATTACTGTGCAAATCCCGATTGTTTTTATCGGAACAATCGAAAATCTAAAATTGAACGCTTCGGTCGGCATCCCTTTGGATGTGACTGTAGGACCTTGAACCAAGGAGAATATATGTGCGCATTGACTCAACACCCTGAACATAAGAAATTTGTCCCAACACCGCTGCACCCTTTATCCCCTGTTCCTGCGGATATTGATATTGCCCAGGATGCCACGCTCAAACCAATTCGCCAGGTGGCGGAAGAGCTTGGGCTGGAGGAGAGCGAGCTGGAACTTTATGGTGACTACAAGGCGAAAATCAAGCTGGAAGTGCTTGACCGCCTGGCAGACGCGCCGGATGGAAAGTATATCGACGTCACCGCCATCACTCCCACGCCGCTGGGCGAAGGAAAAACCACCACCACTGTTGGGTTGAGCCAGGCGCTTGGCGCACACCTTGGCAAACGTGTGATCACCTGCATCCGCCAGCCAAGCCAGGGTCCTACCTTCGGGATTAAGGGCGGAGCTGCCGGCGGAGGTTATTCCCAGGTGATCCCAATGGAGGATTTCAACCTCCATCTAACCGGCGATATCCACGCCATCACCGCCGCAAATAATCTGCTGGCGGCTGCCATTGACACCCGCATGTTCCACGAATCCAGCCAAACTGATTTGGGTCTTTTTAACCGGCTGTGCCCTAAAGACAAAAAAGGTAAACGTCATTTCTCCGTGAGCATGAAGGGCAGGCTCCAAAAACTGGGCATTACGGAAACCGATCCGGACTTGCTGACGGACGAACAGAAAGCGCGTTTCGCTCGGCTTGATATTGACCCCGACACAGTAACCTGGCGGCGGGCAGTGGACGTGAACGATCGCATGCTGCGCGGGATCACTGTTGGACAAGGTGAGGCTGAGAACGGTTTTGAACTCAAGACCAACTATTACATCAGTGTCGCAAGCGAGCTGATGGCGATTTTGGCGCTGGCAACCAGCCTGAAGGACATGCGCGAACGGATCGCGAATATGGTGATCGGGCAGTCGCGCAAGGGTGAGCCTGTAACGGCGGATGACCTTGGTGTGGCTGGCGCGTTGACCGTGCTGATGAAAGACACAATCAAACCGAACCTGATGCAAACTCTCGAAGGCACACCCGTGCTTGTGCATGCTGGTCCTTTCGCCAATATCGCCCACGGCAACAGCTCGATCATGGCGGATAAAATCGCTTTGAAACTGGCAGATTATGTGATCACGGAATCCGGCTTCGGCGCGGATATGGGAATGGAAAAATTCTTCGATATCAAGTGCCGCTACTCGGGTAACATCCCAAGCGTGGTGGTGTTGGTGGCGACGGTGCGCGCGCTCAAGATGCACGGCGGTGGACCAAAGGTCACTGCTGGGGCGCCACTGGCTGCAGAGTACATCGACGAAAACCTTGAATTGGTTGAAAAAGGCGCGGCAAACCTCCTGGCGCATGCCAGCATCGCGCAGAAATTCGGCGTGCCGGTGGTTGTGGCGGTTAATCGCTTCCCAACCGACACTGACGCTGAGCTCGAATTGGTTCGAAAAATCGCGCTCGAGCACCCCGGCGTGTCAGACGCAGTTGTCGCGGATCACTTCAGCCAGGGCGGGGCTGGGGCTGTGGCGCTGGCTGAGGCGGTCGTTAGAGCTTCCGAAAAACCGGCGGACTTCAAATTCCTCTATCCATTGGATGTTCCGATCAAACAGAAGATTGAAACAATCGCCCGCGAAGTGTATGGGGCGGACGGCGTGGATTACAGCCAGCTGGCGGAAGAGCGTATCGCGGAATACACCCGCATGGGCTACGATAAACTGCCCATCTGCATGGCAAAGACTCACCTTTCGCTCAGTCATGACCCCGAGCTGAAGGGCGTGCCGAAAGGCTTCCGGATTCCAATCCGGGATGTCAGCGCGTCGGTTGGCGCCGGCTTTGTTTACCCACTGCTGGGAACGATGAGCACTATGCCCGGTTTACCCACCAGACCGGCTTATTACGACATCGATATCGACTTTGAGACGGGTAAGATTTTGGGGTTGAGCTAACCCTGTGCCTCCATAAAAAGAACGGCTGCGCGAAAAGCAGCCGTTCTTTTTGTAACGCGGTCAATCCTACGCACAAAAAGACTGAAACATATACCAGATATATATAATCCATTAATGAATAAGGCATATGATTATTGTTATGATAAGTCGAAAATAAACGACAGCATCCATAAAAGGTGAAATATGACCAAACAAAACAAACTACGAACATTTTTCTTACTATTGTCATTATTGGTTGTTGGCACAGCGTGTTCTTTGACCCGTGTGGAGCAAACTACCACTGAAACCACGCCCGAAGCTCAAATCCAACCGACTGCGACAACTCAAGCGCAAAGTACCCAGATAGAAATCGTGGGCGAATATGCTGCTCTTGAAGGCAGCCTTGAAGCTATCTATGAGCAATATAGCCCGGGAGTTGTTTCGCTGCAATATTCTAATGCCGAGGGATCAGGGCAAGGAACAGGCTTTGTGATCGATAAAGAAGGGCACATCGTCACGAACTACCATGTCGCTAATGGCATCGAGCAGCTCGAGGTGCACTTCTCCTCCGGGCTTAAGGTCTATGGGCAGGTGGTCGGTTTGGATATGGACTCCGACCTGGCAGTAATCAAGGTGGATGTGGACCCGGAGGAACTTGTGCCGCTGGTGTTTGGCGACTCAAGCCTTGTCAAGGTTGGGCAGACCGTGGTGGCAATTGGTAACCCATATGGCTTAAGCGGCACGATGACCGTCGGAGTTGTTTCAGCCAGAGGGCGGGTGTTGGATTCGATGCGTCAAACTGCTTCAGGTTCATATTACTCCTCAGGCGACACCATTCAGACCGATGCCTTGATCAACCCGGGCAACTCTGGCGGACCGCTGTTGAACCTCAACGGAGAAGTGATTGGTGTAAACCGGGCAATCCAAACGGCTGGCATGAGCGTTACGGGTGATGCCATAAACACAGGTATTGGCTTCGCAATTTCGTCCAACAGAGCGAGCAAGGTTGTGCCTTCGCTGATCGCGAAAGGCAGCTACGACTATCCCTATCTTGGCATGACCAGTTACTCG
The DNA here is from genome assembly GCA_034927385.1 of Anaerolineaceae bacterium. GTDB lineage: Bacteria > Chloroflexota > Anaerolineae > Anaerolineales > Anaerolineaceae > Mesolinea. Next base: position 4,832 of record JAYFQB010000293.1, read on the forward strand.
AGCATGTCATTGGCGATGATTGAGGTTTTGGATCTGCCTCAGTCCACAGGCGCCTATGTGTCCTCAGTGGTGAACGGCGGACCTGCGGATGTTGCTGGGATTAAAGGCGGATCGGTGCCAACTTCGGTTCAGGATGTCTATAAAGGCGGCGATTTGATTGTTGCGGTTGATGGACAACAGATCAAAGATTTCAGCGAGTTGCTGAGTTACCTGGTTGTTAACAAAAACCCCGGCGAGACAATTACATTCACCGTCATTCGGAATGGACAGACGCTGGATGTGGACGTGGTCCTGGGAAGGCGCGAGTAAACTGACTGATTGATAATATAGAGGCGCAGTGTGTTGAGCACTGCGCCTTTTTTGATTATGCGGTGACTGCTGCAGAAAGGTTATTCGTACCTGAGGGCTTCGACTGGTTCGAGGTTGGCAGCTCGCAGGGCTGGATACCAACCAAAGAAAACTCCAACAGCCAGTGAAAACAGTGTTGCCAGGAGGATCGAATTCAGATTTATCTCTGGCGTGAGGGGTGTACCGGTGTTGGCGGCGATAATTCCGACGATTTTCCCCAACAGCCAGCCGAGCCCGACGCCGATGAGCCCACCAAACACGCTTAGCAGGGCAGATTCTGTCAGGAATTGCAGTTGGATGTCAAACTTCCGTGCCCCCAGGGCTTTGCGCAACCCAATTTCGTGCGTGCGTTCAGTCACGGAAACAAGCATGATGTTCATGATGCCAATTCCGCCAACCAAGAGCGAGATACCGGCAATCCCTGCCAGGAAAATCGTGAGGATGTTGGTGATGGAGTTGGCTATCGAGAGGATATCTTCCTGGTTGGTCATTGTAAAATCATCTGGCTGACGGCTTGAAAGCCGGTGAGAAGTGCGCAGGATGGTTTTCGCCTCCTGCATCGCCAGCTCCGTTGATTGAGAATCCTGAGCCTGAACAAGCAGAAAGTCCACGGCATTCGGAACACTCTGCCGCCGCACACGAAGTTGCATGGTTGTGATCGGGATAAAGGCGTCCATATCCGGGCTTGAAAATTGGCTGCCGCCTCTGGCGGTTGTGATTCCAACCACGCGGAAGGGGTAGTTATTGATTTGGACGGTTGTGCCAACCAAGTCAGTGCTGCGACCGGTGAGTCTTTCGGCGAGCTCCGGACCGAGCACCACCACCGAACTGCGGCTTGAGACGTTGCTTTCGGTGAAAAAGCTGCCTTCGCTCAGTTTTAGGTCGGTGACTTCGGCGTAATTTTCCGGGACACCCATGATGGAAGTCTGGACGCTTTCATCCCCAAAA
>JAYFQB010000042.1:0-2914 GCA_034927385.1 Anaerolineaceae bacterium
GAACAAAACCAACCCGATGCTGGTCCCCAGACTCAGCCGCAGTCCGAACCAACACGTCCGGAAGGATTCCCTTTCAGGGGGAATCAGCCAAAGAAACCCTGGCAAAACCCGGGTTTCCCGATTGTAACCTATTCGCTGCTGGCATTGACTGTTTTGGTTTATATCGTGCAGATTGCACTGAAACAGGTGTATGGCGTGGACCTGCTTTTCGTACTGTTTGGCAAAATCAACGGACTTATTCTAAATGGCGAGCTCTGGCGGCTTTTTACGCCCGCGCTATTACATTCCAACCTGATGCACCTCCTCTTTAATGTATATGCCTTGAGCATCCTGGGCAGGCAAATTGAGCCTTTTTACGGCAGATGGCGCTTTCTTTTGCTTTACGTTATCGGCGCGTTTGGTGGGAATGTGCTTTCGTTTGTTTTGAGCAGCTACAACTCGCTCGGGGCGTCAACGGCGATATTTGGCCTTCTCGCTGCTGAGGGTGTGTTTATTTGGCAGAACCGCAAGGTGTTTGGAAAACAGAGCCAGGGAATTCTGATGAATCTCGGTTTTGTTTTGGTGTTGAATCTGTTTATCGGGATTGCCCCCGGCAGCAACACAGACAATTGGGGACACCTGGGCGGTTTGTTGGCAGGGTTCTTCTTCGCTTTCATGGGAGGACCGCTTTTGGAGTTCCAGCGGCAGGATGCCGGAGTGCGCCTCACGGACAGCCGTACAAAGCAGCAGGTAACCCTTGCCGCGGTGATGGTTTTGGCGGCTTTTGTTGTTATCGCAGCCATTCCTTTCCTAACCCGGTAGACGAGACCTCATGAAATTACTCGACCACCTTCAAAAAGTGGATGAAGAATTATCAGCTAAGCTTGTCTTCCAGGAGGATTACGGGTGGAAGCACAGGATTGCCGCGCTGATTGGGCACAGCTGCGACTCGTGGTATTGGCTGATTGGGTTAGCCCTTGTTTGGTTCTTTTCGCGGGGGACAATCCGCGCGACGGCTTTCCTCTGGGCACTGGCATTAGGATTATTAGCGGTTGCGGTGCTCGGAATTAAGTTCTTACTCCGCCGTCCACGGCCGGAAGGCGACTGGGGCAGCATTTACCGCGTCACCGATCCGCATTCGTTTCCTTCGGGGCATGCCGCCAGAGCAATGACGATTGCTTTTCTGGCGCTTCAGTTCCAGAACCCTGTTTGGTTCTTTGGGTTAGTTTTGTGGGCTGTGTTGGTGGGTTTTTCACGGGTGGCGCTGCGTTTGCATTACTTTTCGGATATTTTGGTTGGATGGTTGATTGGCGCGTTGAGCGGCTTCGTGGCGCTAAAATTCCTACCAGTGCTTTTGCAGAAACTATTCACAGTATTTCCCTTCTTAAACTGGGTAATTAAATAAACTGACCCCGGGTTGGGGTCAGTTATAGATGGGCAAAAGGAGATTAGGCGAGGATCAGGGCGCCCATCGCGGGAACCGAAAGATCCTTGACTTGCTGTTGGGTGATGGTGTAGTGGCTCTCGCTGAGTTGGTCCTGCAGCTCCGCCCCATCTTCGAACGCGTTGCCAGTGGGCAAGTCGAACTTGACGGGTTGGTTTGAATTGTTCAAAACCACCAGCACAGTGTCCAGCTCGTCGCGGCGGAGGTAAGCCAAAACGCCGCCTTGGGCGAGGATTGGCTCGTAGGTACCGGTGCGAAGCGCCGGGATAGCCTGGCGGACGGTGATGGTATCTTTGATCGAATCACGCAGGGCTGTGTTCCATTCTTCCTCGCGCCAGGTGAAAGCTTTTCGGCAGAGAGGATCCCTGCCGCCATCCAGCCCGATTTCATCGCCATAATAGATGCATGGCGCGCCAGGGTAGGTCAGGACGAAGAAGTAGGCAAGCCTGAGTTTGTCCACACTGCCGTTCATCAGGCTGAGGAAGCGGGGCATGTCGTGGCTGTCGAGCAGGTTGAGCTGGGCGTAGGAGGATTCTTTGGGGTAAATCTGGAGCAATTCGCTTGTGCGGCGCGCAAAAGCCTGGGCGTCCATCGGCTGCGGGTTGGGCAAGCCCATCATGCCTTCGGCAAGCCGCTTGTCAAAGGAATCACCGCCAAAGAACCCCACGGCGGCATGGGTTAACTGGTAATTCATGACAGCGTCAAACTTTTCGCCGGAATTGAGCCAATCCTGGGCTTCAGACGGCACCTCACCAACGATGTACGCTTCGGGGTTGGCAGTCTTCACGACTTCGCGAAATTCCTCCCAGAAACCGGGTATGGTAATTTCAAACGGCACGTCGAGCCGCCATCCGTCGATTCCCTGGTCCAGCCAGTAGCGGGCGACGTCCATAATGTAGCGACGCACAATCGGGTTTTCGATGTTGAGTTTTGGCAGAGCGGGATTGTTCCACCAGCAAGCGTAATTGGCTTTTCCCTGGTAGGCGTTCAGCGGGTAGCCGTTGATAATGAACCAATCGGTGTATGGAGAGTCCTGACCGCTTTCAAGGATATGGTTAAATGGGAAAAATCCGCGGCTGGCATGGTTGAAAACGCCGTCCAGCACGATGCGAATTCCACGTTTATGTGCGGCATCGAGCAGGGTTTTGAAGGCTTCGTTTCCGCCAAGCAGGGGATCGACCTGGTAGTAATCGTGAGTGTGGTAGCGGTGGTTGGACGCGGATTGGAAGATCGGGTTAAAGTAAATCGCGGTGATGCCGAGGTCCTCCAGGTAATCCAGCTTCTCATAAACGCCCATCAGATCCCCGCCTTTGTAGCCGTGGATGGTGGGGGTGGAGTCCCATTTTTCGAAAAGACCCGGTTTGTTCACTCGCGAACTCCAGGCAAATCTGTCGGGGAAGATTTGGTAAAAGACGGCGTTCTTCACCCAATCCGGGGTTTTGATGTTGTAGTCTGTCATAGTTCCTCAATATAGCATAGCATATAGTTGAT
>JAYFQB010000085.1:0-10339 GCA_034927385.1 Anaerolineaceae bacterium
GCTGGCAACGACGAATTCCCCACCTGGCTGATTGATAAGTACTTCTCCATTTATTGGCCCGATCTCGGGCTTGATCGGGAACAGTTCATGGATCTTGCCAGGGTGAAAACTGATTGGTCGGATGAAGTTTTCAGTATGCCCGTGTTGGCTTTGCGCCTTTCGGATTACCGCAACGGCGTTTCAAAGCTGCATGGTGAAGTTTCCCGTAATATGTGGAATTACCTTTGGCCCAATACGCCCGCGGAAGACGTTCCGATTTCTTACATCACAAACGGCGTCCACACTGGCACCTGGCTTGCCCGCCGGCTCGGCATCCTCTATAGCCGTTACCTCGGCGCGGATTGGAAGAACCATCTCGACGACCCTGCCATGTGGGAAAAGGTCGAGAACATCCCTGACGACGATATCTGGCGTGTACGCCTGCATCTCAAGCGAAAGCTGATCATCTACATGGTCGCTCGCGCGCGCTATCAGTGGGAAAATACCAACGTCCACCCCGTCCAGACGGTTGCCAGCGGCGTTTTGCTGGATCCGACCGCGCTGACGATCGGTTTTGCCCGACGTTTTGCCACCTACAAACGAGCAAATCTGCTCTTCCGGGATTATGACCGCCTGCTGCGGATTGTGACCAACGCCCGCAAGCCGGTCCAGATAATTTTTGCCGGTAAGGCGCACCCCGCCGACGAACCTGGCAAGCTCCTGATCCAGGAGGTCTACCGTAAGGTCAAAGACGCCCGCAACGGCGGACGGCTGGTCTTTTTGGATGACTACGATATGGACATGGCGCGTCACCTTGTGCAGGGCGTGGACATTTGGCTCAACACCCCAAGGCGCCCGCGCGAAGCATCCGGCACCAGCGGCATGAAAGCCGCCATGAATGGCACGCTCAACTTCTCCATTCTGGACGGCTGGTGGGCGGAAGGGTATAACGGTCACAACGGCTGGGCAATTGGCGATGACACCCATTATGACGATCTCGACCAGCAGGACGACGCCGACGCCAACAGCCTGTACGACACGCTCGAAAATGAGATCGTGCCGCTCTATTACACCAAACGTTCTGCCGACGGCTTGCCAGGAGACTGGATCCAGCGGATTAAAGAATGCATCCGCACCATTTCGCCGCAGTTCTCCATGACCCGCATGGTCAAGGAATACACGAACGAACTGTACCTGCCGGCGCTACTTTCAGCCAGGGACGAAGACGCCCCTGTGGCATAGAGGCATATCATGCAGCTAATTTTTACACCAACCGTCTTGCTGACTACACTGCTCATTTTTGTGGTGCGTGTGGCTTCGATCGCCATGGATACTCTGCGTTTCATGCTCACGATGCGTGGGAAACAGGGCATCGCATGGGTGCTCGGCTTCGTTGAGTCAGTACTGTATGTTGTCACTATCGGTGTCGTCCTAAGCGACCTCTCTAACGTCCTTTACATGATCGGTTACGCGGCAGGCTTCGCGACCGGCAATGTGGTTGGAATGGCAATCGAGAGGCGCCTCGCGATCGGCTTCTCGCACCTGAAGATTATCACCAAACAACACGGCCTTGCTGTTGCCGAAGCCCTGCGCAAGATGGATTACGCCGTGACTGAAATCCCTGCCCGCGGTAAGGATGGTTCGGTCTCGCTTTGCGACCTATCTGTCCGCCGCAAAGACATCCCCGCGATTGAAAAGCTGGCATTGGAGGTTGACCCCGAAGCGTTTATCACCGTTGAGGACATCACCCCTCTGCGCAGCGGCTATTGGGGAACTGGGTCGGTGCGAAGGTGAGCAATTCGACAAAAAACACTTTGGATCCCAACAAACAGGCTGTGATCTTCGATTTGGATGGCTTGATTATTGAATCCGAAGCAATTTACAGCCAAATCTGGCAGCGCGAGTTTGCCAAAGAGGGGCTGGCGTTTGATATGGCAGGTTACCAAAACCTGATTGGCGCACACACCGTAATTGGCGGATACCGACCACACCAGGTGCTGGCTGACCACCTCAACAATGGCATTACCGCCCGCGAGCTGCGTGCCGCGGTAGAAGAAGAAGCTTACCAATCCATCGTTACTGGGGAAGCCAAACCTGGTGTTTTCCAGGTTTTGGACGAAGCTAAAAGGCGAGGATTTCTGCTGGCGGTTGGATCAAGCTCCGACGACGCATGGGTACATGGTCATCTGAAACGGCTCGGCATTTTCGAACGCTTTGATACGATCGTCACCGCCGATGACGTCAGGAATGCCAAACCCGAACCGGATATTTTCCTGAAAGTGCTCGAAAACCTGGGGATTGCCCCGCAAAACGCGTTGGTGCTCGAGGATTCAAACAACGGCGTTGTGGCATCGCACCGCGCGGGGATCCGGGTGGTTGCCGTCCCCAACGAAGTCACGTGTGGGTCTGATTTCTCACTTGCCACAGCAATCCTGCCCAGTCTTGAGGCGCTAAACCTGGATGACTACTTTCCTGCTCTGGATGAGGAATTAACTTAACTCATAATTTAAAGGATGGAGCACTAAAAAGGAGATGGCAATATTACTCACCATCTCCTTTTCCTTTAATTGAAGGTAAACTTTCCACTGTTCTATTGGAAAGTTAGAGGATACTCTTTCAAAGCATCGCAGTGCGGGCGGTTTACTCTTTCATTTTATTAATCTATGAGTTTTTCGATTAGGGGAACCGCTTTACAATGATTTATAATCAAATCCTATTGAACCATTGATAAAAGAGAGGTCTTATGGAAATCAATCCCTCAGAATTTTACTTCGGTCAAGCTTACGACCTTGCTTCCAGGTCTGTCATCCCCGACAAGCTCACTTATTACGACCCAAGTGATCTCACCACTCACGCCGTGATAACCGGCATGACCGGCTCCGGAAAGACGGGTATGGGCATTATCCTGCTCGAAGAAGCCGCCTTGCAGGGGATTCCTACCATTCTGATCGACCCCAAGGGCGACCTCACCAACCATCTGCTGCACTTCCCACAGCTTCTGCCTTCCGACTTTGCCCCCTGGGTGGACGAGGATATCGCTCGCCGGGAAGGCAAAACACCAGAACAGGCTGCCGCTGAGGCGGCGGAAAACTGGCAAAAAGGATTGGAGCGCTCTGGTATCAACCAGACACGCATGCAAAAGCTGGCAGACAACGTGGATTATGCTATCTATTCCCCGGGCTCCAATTCAGCCTTTACCGTCAGCATCCTCTCTTCCCTCAAAGCTCCCTCAATATCCTGGGAAGACAACAAGGAAATCCTGCGCGAGAGCATCAACAGCACAGCCACCGCCCTCCTGGAACTAGTCGGGTATAAGGGGATCGACCCCGTTCGCTCGCGAGAGCACATTTTGCTCTCAAATATCTTTGAAAATGCTTGGAGCAAGGGGCAGGACCTGGACCTTGAGTCCCTGATTATGCAGGTACAAACCCCTCCTTTCGAAAAACTGGGCGTTTTTCCGATGGCAAAGTTCTACCCTGAAAAGGACCGTTTCGAGCTTGCCATGGCGCTCAACAATTTCATTGCTGCTCCTTCCTTCCAAAACTGGCTGGAGGGGCAACCGCTCGACATTGGCGCTTTTCTCTACTCTCCCGACGGTAAACCGCGCCACTCCGTCTTTTACCTTGCCCATCTTTCTGACCAGGAACGCATGTTCTTCGTCACCCTGCTCTATTCCGCGATCGAAACCTGGATGCGGACGCAATCCGGCACCAGCAGCCTGCGTGCTCTGGTTTATTTTGACGAAATTGTCGGCTACCTGCCGCCAGTTGCAAACCCACCCAGTAAACCGATCATCCTGCGCCTGCTGAAACAAGCCCGCGCTTTTGGCATTGGTCTTGTGCTCGCGACCCAGAACCCGATTGACCTCGATTACAAGGCACTCTCGAACACCGGAACCTGGATCATCGGCAAGCTCCAAACCGATCAGGATAAGCAGCGACTTTTGGACGGCTTGGCAACCGCGACGGGTTCTTTTGACCGTGCTTATTTCGACACAACTATCTCTGCTCTCGGTAAGCGCGTTTTCCTGCTGCACAGTGTGCACACAAAAGCCCCCGAAATCTTCACCACCCGTTGGGCAATGAATTATCTCCCCGGTCCTATCATGCGATCAAAACTCGCGGATCTCAACCACCTGGTTGGGGCAGACGCGTTGCAGGTCTCAAACACCGCCAGCGGCAGCTCGCCGGTTAGCAAGGAAGAAGTGTTGGGAGGTAACAGCCAGAACCTACCCGGCAGCACCAATGAGCCCATCTTGTCCTCCAAAGCCAGCGTAGCCTATCTGCCCGTCACGGTCAGCCTCAGCGAGGCGTTGAAGCTGGCTGCGGAACGGGGAATCCCTTCCAATGCGGAGCAGCGCTACCACTACGAACCGGCGCTGGTAGGGCAGGCAAAGGTCTATTTTGCCAATCGCACCTACGGCGTGGATCAGCAAAAAACGATCACAGTGAACCTTCCCGGCATCGAAGGGCGCGGCTTGGTTCGCTGGCTCGATTACCAGCACGACCCGATCAATATGCTGGCTACCGAATCCAAACCGCTGCCAAATGCGACTTTTGGCAGCTTACGCTATCCGTTTGATGATGAGAAGAATATCGCCAGCCTCGCCAAAGACTTCCAGGAATGGATCTATCGCGACAACAGCCTGACACTCCTGACTAACGACAAGCTCAAGCTCACTTCAAAGCCAGACGAAACCCGGGATCAATTCGAAACCCGCTGCAGACAGGCGAGCCAGGGAGGGCAATCTGACTCAGTTAAAAAGATCGAGGATAAATACGAAAAACTGCGCAAGGCGATCGAAGCCAAGAAAATGAAGGAAGAGATCGAACTCGAGAAAGACAAGAAGGTCCTCAATCAGCGCCGCATGGAAGAAGCCAACACTGGGCTTTCGACTGTGATCAGCCTTGTGTCCGGGCGTAAGAAAAGCCTGAACAGTTCGCTCACGAAGCGCCGCCTGACCACCACCGCCAAATCGAACGTGGAAGAATCAGAGCAAATGATCGCGGAATACGACAAGCAGCTGGCGGAGCTGGATAAGAAGATGAAAGACGAAATGGCTGCTTTCACGGATTCCGCACAGGAAAGCATTAGTACCATTCGCGAAGTCACCATCAATCCACTCAAGAAGGACATCGTCGAGGAGTTTTTCGGATTAGGCTGGCTGCCCCACTACGCCTTCAGGGACGGCGACCGCTGGGTGTTAATCCCGGCATATCGATAAAGCAGTTCGTAAATACACACAAAAACCCGCCTGCGGCGGGTTTTTTGTTTACCCTTCCTTATCAATGCGGCTAATCAGCAATATTATCGGTGCGTTCAAAAACGGAATGCACCCTACGAAGCTACTTCTAATCTGACGGCTTTGCGGAGGTTACCGCGCCGAGCTTATTTACCTCAAGCTCCCACTCGCTGCCTGGATAGGCTAACTGGTAGAGGTTGTAATCCGAGGTGCGAAAATCATACCTGTCGCTGCCGGTGCTGAACCAAATGGTGTAGCTCTCGCTTGCCTGCCCGACTCGCTGTGTGTTTGTGAGGTTTGCCGCAGGCCAAACGGCGTTCAGGTCGGTACCATTTAGGCGCAGTGTGTCGCTGACCGCCCAATCCATGGCTTCGTAACGGCAGTAGTCCTCATACACACGATAGTAGCAATCCTGCACCACCTTCCCCACCCCCGTGCCGGTATCAATTGTGTAGGGCGTGCCGCATACTTCCTCGGAATTCTCGGTGGGCTCATCGGAGTTGTAGCGATATTCGAGATCACAGCTCAATATGGTTGCGCCGCTTGGGATGTCCGCCTTCCAACCGCTGGCAGCTACCATCTGATACGACTCAACCACGACGACCCGCTCCCAACTGGTTGAATCGACTTGCGCGGTGACCGCGTCGGTGCGGAGCATGCTGGTTAGCAGGAAGATGCCCAACGCGCAGATCACCAGCAGCACCAGGATGAGGACGATGGGGACTTTGCGAGACGCTGAGCTGGTGGGGGTTTTGGAGGTTTGAGCTTTTGACGATTGAGATTGGCTTTGGAGGCTCTCAACCGGGTATGGTTCGATCACCTCACCCGAAGGTCGGGAGGTCGCGCCAACGGTCAGGTCGCCGCCACATTTCACACAAGCGGTTGCTTCTGCCGTGTTGCGCGTTCCGCAATAGGGGCAGTGTTTGTCTGGACCCGAACGTGCCATGCGGATCAGTGCTTCGTCTTTGATGAAATCGAAGGTGTTGGGGTCCACATGTTCAAAACGCACGCCAAGCGGCTGCGGCGCGCCGCAACTGGTGCAGGATTTTATGGCACCTGGGTTCTTTGTGCTGCAACTGTCGCAGGTCCATACCAACTCGATGTAGCCTAGGATTTTTTGCGCCATAACTCCTCGCTTTAACTCACTGTTTTAAATAGTATATCAACTTAACTTTCATCCTGCTTTATGGTAGCCTGCACAGCCCTCAACCCGAGGATGCACATCAGCGAGATTGAACCAAGAAAAAGAGGGATAAAGGTAGTGACAGACAGCCCCAATAGAATCAGCATCACAAACCCGATGAGGAAGGCGTAACCTGGCTGCATCAGGATGACCGCAAGCCCATTTCTCCGGGCGACTTTCAGCCCCTTTTCCTCCTGCAGGAAATAACAACTGATGGTGTAGAACTGCCATACCAGCCAAAAAACGAGCAGCAGCCCCATTAACACCATCAAAACGAATCCGACCATGCTGTTGATGCTGCTGTAAAACCATCCATTGAAACCAAGCAATGCAACAACCACCAGATTCAACAAGCCCCAGGGCAGGCTCTTGCGCCAGTGGCTTTTGAAACCCCGCCAAAAGCCGATAATTCCAGTCCGGATGCCGTGAGTCAGGTCCACGGCTTGCTCATATACCCCAAAAATCGCCATAGGATAAAGCACTACCGTCAGGCTGAGCAAAATTGCCACTAACCCTACGAGCACCTGATTTGCCCAGTCTGCCCACCATAATTTAATCCCATCCAGAATAATCGGAAAAGCAGTTTTTACACGCATAGCTTGATTATAATAGATACAAATGACCTCAACTCAGGAGCATCAACTTTGCTAACCCCCGAAAACACCCTTCTGATCGTGATTGATGTCCAGGGCAATCTCGCGCGTGTGGTTGCCGGGAGCGATTCAGCAATCCAGGCTGTGGCGCGGCTTGTCCGGGGCATGGGTTTGCTGGAGATTCCAGTGCTCCTCACGGCGCAGGTGCCCGAAAAGATCGGGCACACCATCCCTGAAATCGCCTCGCTGCTGCCGAACCAGGAAGACCTGTCCCGTGTGCATTTCAGCATCTGGCAGGACGAAGGCGTTCAAAAGGCTATACGCAGCTCCGGACGGCGGCAATTGCTGCTGTGCGGCTTTGAGGCGCATATTTGCCTCTACCAATCCAGCCTTGATCTCATCGCCGAGGGGTTTGAGGTGTACCTGGCGGCAGATGCCGTCTCCTCGCGTGACCCATTCAACAAAACCATCGCGCTGCAGGAGCTTTCCAGCCAGGGTGTTCACCTGACCACCGTCGAGATGGCGCTCTTCTCCCTGCTCCGCTCCGCCCACCACCCAGCCTTCAAACCTATCTCGAAGTTAATCAAGTAAACGGGTTTTTTTGATTTTCTATAAGTTTATATAGCACCGGACTGATCGCCCGTTTGTTTAAGCTTGTTTAATGCAACTCTTGCAATCAGAGGCTATGATTTATTGACACTATTTTGGAGGAATTTAATGACAACTGAAAACAAACCTCAAATCAAGAGGAAAAACAAGGCAGGCAAAAGGCTGCTTGTGATTATTATTCTGCTGGCGTTAGTCGCTGGAGCGTTTTTCTTGAACCATGCACGCGTTCGCAGCGAAAACGAACAAGCGCTTGCGGATCTGGAGACTGTTCCATACGCCCGTGAAACGCTCACCTCCACCATCAGCGGCGCCGGCACGATCCGCCCGCGCCAATCCGCCGTGCTCTACTGGCAGACCTCGGGCTTTGTCGGAAAAGCCGAACACGAAGTTGGCGATGAAGTCGCGGTGAACACCATCCTCTACCAATTGGATGACTCCCGCCTGCCCGCGGAGATGCTGCAGGCACAGCTCAACCTGCTTACCGCCCAAACGAGCCTGCAAAACCTGGAATCGGACACGGACCTGCAGCGTGTGACCCTGCAAAACAACCTGGCAACCGCGCAGAGCTCCCTCACCTCCCTTGAGCAAAATTTGCTCGCGTTGACTGACCGCGAATGTACGGACTGGAGGCTGACCAACCTGCAGACCGCTTACGATGACGCCCTCGAGAATTACCGCGCCTGGTCAACCCAGTCACGCTGGCAGTTGGTTCTGGTTACCCGGGCGGACCTCGACTTTTGTGACCCAGACGTCATCGCCAGCGAAAAGAGCTCGCTCACCAGCCAGATTAACTTGCAAAACCAGAATATCGCTTCCATTCAGGCGGATTTGGCAAAGATTGCCAACGGTCCCGACCCGGATACCAAAACGAAGCTCGAATTGCAGCTCGAACTCGCGGAAAAACAGTTGGAAAACCAGGTGGTTAAGGCGCCATTTGGCGGCACCATCACTTCGCTGAGCTTCAAAGCTGGCGACATGGTCTCTGCCGGCAGCCTGGCAGCCCAGATCGCTGATCTATCCGAACTCTACGTGGACGTGCCTGTGTCGGAGGTGGACATCCCCCAAATCAAAGTTGGGCAGGATGCCGAGTTGGTCTTTGACGCCTTCTTTGACCAAACCTTTACGGGGTCGGTTGTTGAGGTGGCAAGCGTTGGAGTTAACACCGCCGGCATAGTCAATTACAACGTAACCATTCAGCTTGCTTCCGACCACCCTGAGATCAAACCCGGCATGACCGTGGGCGTGAATATCCTGGTGGAAGAAAAACCCAATACCTACACAGTGCCAGCCGAGTCGATCGTGAGCCGCAGCGGTAAGTATTTTGTCTACGTGCTGCGTAACGGCAAACCGGTCGAGGTCGAGGTGAAGATTGGCGCGTATTCAAGCCGCAAGGTTGAAGTCCTGCAAGCAGACATCCAGGATGGTGAGTTAATCCTGCTTTCGCCACCCGTTTCATTAATGGACTCATTCATGCGTATGGGCAGGTAGCAATGGACCAGACGACTCAGGCTTTAAAGCCTGTGATTGACGTGCGCAACCTAACCAAGGAATACCGCCTTGGTGAGATTGTTGTCCAGGCGCTGCGCGGCATCAACCTGCAAATCTTCCCAGGCGAGATGGTTGCCATCATGGGTCCAAGCGGCTCCGGCAAATCAACTCTGATGAACATGGTAGGCTGCCTGGACTCACCGACCTCAGGTGAGTACTACCTTGATACGCTGCTGGTTTCTGATCTTAAAGATGACGATCTCGCAATCGTCCGCAATCAAAAGATCGGTTTCGTCTTCCAAAAGTACAACTTGCTGCCTCGGGTGGACGCGATCGAAAATGTTGCGCTGCCCCTGCGCTACAGTGAAAACACCTTCAATATGCGCCAGCGGGCGGAAGCCGCGCTTGTGGCTGTCGGGTTGGGAGACCGCATGCACCATAAACCCAACGAACTATCCGGCGGTCAGCAACAGCGCGTGGCAATCGCCAGGGCGTTAGTGAACGAACCGGCGATCCTGCTGGCGGATGAACCCACAGGGAATCTTGATTCTCAATCCGGCAAGGAAATTATGGAGTTGCTGCATAATCTAAACCAGCAGCAGCATTCCACCGTTGTGCTTGTAACCCACGACCCCTCGGTGGCTGCCCAAGCCCAGCGGACTGTACAGATCTTTGATGGTCTGATTAAAAGCCCGGAGGTGGCGGCATGAAATTCCTGCAAGTGTTAAAAGAAGCAATCGCGAGCCTCTCAGCCAATAAAACCCGCGCGGTTCTGACAGTGTTAGGGATTGTTATCGGCGTTGGGGCTGTGATTGGCGTGCTCTCGATCGGGCAGGGGGCCGAAGCAAGCATCATCGGGCAGATTGAGTCGATTGGAACAAACGTGATCTACGTTTTCCAGGGAAACTCCGCGGAAGATGTGACCAACCCCAACCGTCTCACCACAGCAGACGCTGATGCCCTTTCCAACAGCACCCGCGCGCCGCACATCCTCAATGTCGCTTCTGTCCTTTCTGGTCAGAGCCGCGTTCGTTTTGGGGATGAAAGCGTCCAGACTTCCATCATGGGTGTCCCGGAAAATTACGCCGAAGTCACCGACCTCAAACTAAGCGAAGGCAGCTTCTTCACCGAAAGTAACGTCGCTAACCGCGGTTCAGTCATTGTGCTCGGACCGGAGCTTGCCGAAAGACTCACCGGTCGCAGCACCGATTTGGTTGGCACAACCGTCCAAATCAATAACTACCC
>JAYFQB010000234.1:0-7967 GCA_034927385.1 Anaerolineaceae bacterium
AAATGCTGCTCGGGGTGGAAGACGACGAAATTCTACCTATCAGTGCCAAGACGGGCGTGGGCGTGGATGCCGTACTTGAAGCGATTGCTGCCAAAATTCCCGCGCCAACCCGCTCGGAGGATAAGCCGCTCAGAGCTTTGGTGTTTGACTCTCACTACGATTCATACAAGGGCGTAATTGCTTACGTCAGAGTTTTTGACGGGAGCTTGACGGCGAATGACAAAATCGCGATGATGGCAACTGGAACAAAAATTGTCCCGGTGGAAATTGGCATTTTCTCACCCAACCTCCTGCCAATCGAAAAGCTTAGTGCCGGCGATGTTGGCTATATTGCGACAGGTCTGAAAACAGTCTCGGAATGCCGGGTGGGTGACACAATCACCAATGCAACCAAACCCGCGGACGCGCCGCTGCCAGGCTATCGGAAAGCCAAGCCGATGGTATTCGCGGGTGTCTATCCAGTTGAAGGGGAGGATTACCCCGACCTGAAAGAAGCGTTGGAAAAACTTCAGCTCAACGACGCTTCGCTAACCTACGAACCGGAATCTTCGGAAGCGTTAAATCTTGGTTTTAGATGCGGCTTTTTGGGGCTTTTTCACATGGAGATTATCCAGGAACGCATCGAACGCGAGTATGACCTGGACGTTGTCTTCACCGCGCCATCGGTGGAATACAAAGTGGACCTTGCAGACGGCAGCTCGATTATCATCGACTCGCCGGCAGACTTGCCCGACGAAGGTCGTATCAAGGAAATCTACGAGCCCTGGATGTCGCTGGAAGTCTTTAGCCCAACCGACTATTACGGCGTGATCATGGAGATGGTGCGCAAGCGGCGCGGCATCTATGTTAACCAGGAGTATCCCGCGGCAAACCGGGTGCAGCTTAACTTTGAAATCCCACTTTCAGAAATCATCGTGGACTTTTTTGACTTGCTGAAATCCAACACACGCGGCTATGCCTCAATGGACTACCAGTTCCTTGAGTATCGCGCGGGGGACCTTGTGAAACTGCAAATCCTGCTGAACGAAGAACCTGTGGATGCCTTGACGGCAATTGTCCACAGCCAGGACGCCTACCATAAAGGTCAGGCATTGGTCAGCAAGCTGAAAGAAATCATCCCGCAACAGCTTTTTACCATCCCGATCCAGGCATATGCTGAAGGACGTGTGATTTCCAGGGCAAACGTTAAAGCGCTGCGAAAAGACGTTCTGGCAAAGTGCTACGGCGGCGACATCACCCGCAAGAAAAAGCTGCTGGAAAAGCAAAAACGCGGGAAAAAGCGGATGAAGATGGTTGGCAGTGTCGAAATCCCTCAAGAAGCTTTCATGGCGATTTTGCGGCTGGAGAATTGATGACGGGAGCAAGTAAAGGATCTCGCGCCGGTGATTTTGCGCGCGTGTTTTTGGCGCTGCTGATCAGCGGGCTGGCTATTTGGCTTTTGGTACGCCAGATAGACACGCAGGCTCTACTGGCAGCGTTAAAGTCCCTTACGCCCCTGGCAATGCTTTTGATAGTGGCCTGTTTTACCGTTGGATTGTTCGTTCGGGGATTGGTTTGTTGGCTTATTCTTGGAAAAGACTTTAGCTTTTCAGCCGCTTTTTGGGCGATGAACGCTGGGTACCTGCTGAACAGCATCCTGCCGCTTAGGCTTGGCGAGGTTGGCAGGGCAGTGCTGCTGGTCCGTAACGGTAAAGGCAGACACAATTACCCCGAAGTTTTCGCCGCAATCGTGACAGAGCGAATGATGGATCTTCTCGTCGGGTCGCTCTTCTTTCTCGGGATTCTACCCCTGGTGGTTGGCGAAAACAACCTTAAGGGCGTGGTTTTCATTACCGCCACCGTATTAATCATTGCTTGTGGGGTGATTTTCGTCTCCACAAAGTATCGGGAACGTCTTATTGGTTGGTTACAGAACCGGTTTGGATCCAGGAAGCTGATTGGAGAACGAATTATTCCCGCACTGGATAAACTGCTGACGGGCTTTCAGATCTTCCAGAAACCAGGTCTCTTTTTCGCGTCTTTCTTCCTCCTGGCAATCAGTTGGGCTATGACCATGGTTGAGTTTACGATCCTCCAACAAGCGATTCTGGCACAGTCGCGGTGGTGGTGGCCTTTGGTGATTACTCCCGCGAGTGCGTTTGTGAACGCGCTGCCTGCCGCGCCTGCTGGGCTGGGCGTTTTTGAGGCTGGGGCTGTGGCAGCTTATTCTCTGGTTGGCGTAGGGAAAGCCGACGCGCTGGCGATGGCACTCGTTGTGCACGCGGTGCAGGTGATCATTCCCGCGTTTCTGGGCATGGTTGGCATCTACGTAATGGGAGAAAATCTGTCCTCTCTGGTCCGAAGCGCGAGGAAAACCTCGGGGAGGGGCGAGCTCGAATGAGAGTTCTGATCACCTCGACCTATTTCCACCCTTATAGCTCAGGCCTGTCAGTATACGCCTTACGGCTGGCGCGCGGTCTGGCTGAGCTTGGGCACGAGGTTTGTGTGTTGACTTCTCAATACGATCCGAAACTCGCTCCCGAAGAATCGCTGGATGGCTTCAAAGTTGTCCGGGTGAAGGTTGCGATGAAGCTTTCAAAGGGCGTCCTGATGACGGGGCTTCACACCCAGGCAAAGAAATGGATCGCGTGGGCAGACGTAGTGAACGTGCACATGCCGCAGTTTGAATCTGTGGTGATCGCGCGGCTGGCAAAGAGGGCGAAAAAACCGTTGGTTGTCACGTATCACTGCGATCTGGTGATGAGCGGCAACTGGTTCAGCCGTCTGGCAGGCTGGGTCACGACCCAGCTTGGGAAATGGACGTTAAAGCGAGCCCAGGTGATTGTGCAGAACACGCTCGATTACGCGGAAAATTCTGCCGTTCTGAAACCCTATCTGGAAAAGGTTGTGGAGGTGCCAACGCCTGTTGATTCTCTTGACCCCGTTCCCGAAGAGGCAAAAAGCTTCAGGCTGCGCTTTGGATTGATGGAGAGTGACAAAGTCCTTGGGCTGGCGGGCAGGGTTGCCAGCGAAAAAGGTTACGAATACCTGGCGCAGGCTTTACCGTTGGTCTGGCAAAAGGACCCCAGCGCGAGAGTTGTCCATGCCGGCAGTTGGAAAGGCGTCATCGGCGAGGAGACTTATCTTGCAAAAGTGGAACAAATGATCCAGCGTTTTGGCGATAAGTGGAAATCGCTGGGCTTCCTTTCGGATGAGGACTTCATGCGGTTTTTTGCCGCCTGCGACTTATTGGTGTTTTCGAGCCTCAACGCGACCGAATCGTTTGGCATCGTGCAGATTGAAGCGCTAAGCCAAGGCACGCCTGTGGTGGCTTCCGATTTGCCTGGGGTAAGGCAGCCTGTTTTGCGCACAGAGATAGGGCGAATTGTGCCGGTGCGGGACGCGGAATCCCTGGCGAAGGGTATCATCTCTGTATTGGAGGAAGGTCCCGGGGCACGCAAGGTCCCTGAAGCATATTTAGGACAATTCGAACAGAAAAAGGTGGCAGAACGCTACCAGGAAATTTATTCTTCGATGGTGTAGGCGATGAGTAATTTGACGAAAGAACAAATCGACACAATCTGCGAACGGCAGCTCTTTTACATGCCTTATTTTCGAGGCATGCTTAGGGCTGTGGAACAAAGTCAATATCCTCAGGAGCTGCTTATTGAGCCAATTCTGGATATTGGCGCGGGAGATGGCCACTTTGCGTGGGCGATGCTGGAAGGCAAGGTCATCGACGGAATCGACCCCTGGCTCGCGCCGCTAAAAGAGGCAGGGAGCTGGAACGTCTACCGTTCCCTGTCCCTGGCGAACGGGCAGGAGCTGCCTTTTTTGAGCGGACGATACCCAACCGCCATCAGCAATTCTGTGCTGGAACACATTCCCGGAGTTCAGGAGGTTTTGAACGAAGTCGGGCGGTGTTTGCAGCCGGGCGGGCATTTCCTCTTTGCGGTTCCAAACGAGCGTTTTCGCACTGAGCTGTGGGGGATGCAGGTGCTGCGCAAGGTGGGTTTGGGCTTTTTGACCCAGCCCTACTCGCGGTTTTTCAATTGGGTATCGCGGCATGTCAACCTGGACACCCCCGAAGTTTGGGTGGAGCGATTAAGGATCGCCGGATTTGGCAGCGTGGAGCATTGGAACTACTTCCCTCGGCAGGCTTTACATCAATTGGAACGCGGGCATGCTGCCAACCTGCCAAACCTGCTCTGGAAAAAGCTGTTTGGCAAATGGGTTTTAATCAAGAACCGAAAGAATCCGTTTATCCACTTCGACCGCATTCACCGCCTGGTTGAGTCGCCGAAGGATGATAACGGCTGTTGCACTTTCTTCATCGCGACGAAGGATCTCTGAACGTAAAAGGTAACATTTCGGTCCTGTGCCGGGAATGGAATAGAATATCAGCATGGATCCAACTGATAATTTGCCAGAAGATGACGACCTGACCGTTCTTGAGTATGTGAGAGGCAGGATTCAAGGACAACTCAGGCTACCTGAAACGCCGGCGATGGCGGAAAACGAAAATCCCCTAAACCAACAAGCTCACACTGTTTTGAAACCTTCTTTGTGGATTGGGTTGTTCCTGGTGATCCTCGGGCAAATTCTGTTTGGGTTGGAAGAATCTGCTTTCCCGATCGGCGGCTTGCTATCGATGATGGCAGGGGTTGGGTGTCTTTGGTTTGGTCTCCCTCGTAAAGAAAATCCCTCTGAAATCCCTTCCGAAAGGCAGTCAAGCCGAATCGTGTTCGAATTCAGACCGATATGGTTTGCCGCGGCGTTGGCAATGGCGGTGGTTTGTTTTTTGCTTTTCACCGATAACCGATTTGGATGGCTCCAAACTACCAGCTGGCTGAGCGCGATTTGCTGCGGCTTATACGCCTTTTGGCACTCGAAGTCACCAGAGGATGGCAAACCCGGTTTGAACTGGAAATTCTGGGAAAACTGGCGCACTGATCGGCTATTCCTGGTTTTGGCTTTGTTTGTGGCAGTGCTTGGTTTGACTTTCAGGATGAAAGATTTGGCTGGAACCCCGCCGGAAGTGGTTAGCGCTCAGGTGGAAACGTATTACTCGGTTAGCGAAATTCGTCAGGGTGGAAATTACGTTCTCTTTTCACGCAATACCGTTCCCGAACCTCTAAATTATTACTGGGCGAATTTGGTAAGCTTTTTTTCTGGCAGGGCTCTCCAAATGCAAGCCATCCGCCTTGCGTATTCGCTGGCTGGACTGGTTGGGGTCCTTTTTATGTATGGACTCGGCAAGCAAATTGCAAACAAATGGGTTGGGCTGGCTGCCGCCGGCTTTTCGGGCGTGAGTTTTTGGCTGATTCTGCAGGAAAGAGCGGCAATTGGCGGCGGGCTGGTTTTCCCGCTTATGGCTGGAACACTTTATTGCCTTGTTAGGGGGCTGGATGAGCAGGACGCGCGCTATTTCCTGGTCTCTGCGGTTATGGCAGGGCTTGGGTTGATGAGCAATAAGATCTTCCTTATTTTCCCCCTGGTTGCAATTGTCATTATGTTAATCTGGAAGAAAGGGAAATTGATTCCGCCTGCCAGTTTTGCAGGATTGATTGGAGTGGGCTTGTTGGTTTCCTTGATCACTGTGATGCCGCTTCTGCGAGCGATTAGCCTTGAACCAATGAGCTATTTCGCGCCTATTCTGGCAAGGGTTGGCGAATACGAGGTCAGCTTCCAGGGTAGCCCTGTGAGTATTTTTCTGCTGAATTTTGTAAAAGCGCTTGGAATCGCAAACTGGAGCAACCTGGGCAACTGGGTGGACAGCATCGCTAATCGCGGTGCTGTGGACGCTCTGACGGCAGTGTTTTTTGTGGTGGGGATTGTGCGCCTGCTGCGCCGCCACCGTGAAAGCAAGAACTGGAAGTTTTTAGTGCCGGTCGTGCTCTATCCGCTGCTGGTGCTGCCAAGCGCGTTGGCATTGGCTTTTCCGACTGAGAATCCGTCCATGACCCGCGCGGTTGGGGCGGCAATTCCTGTGCTGTTGACGGCTGGCTTTGGTTTCGCCGAGGTTTTCACCATCGTCAAAGACGTCCTGCGCCATAAGTCCTTTACCTCATTGGCGATTGCGGGCATCCTGATGCTCGCGCCGATTGTGGTTAACAATAATAGCCTGATCTTCCAGCAATACGCCGACCAATACCGGGCTTCAGCCTGGAACGCCAGCGAAATGGCAGACGTTGTGGAACGGTTCTATTCCTCGGGGAAGGAAGGATTGAGCTACCTTGTTAGTTACCCATACTGGGTGGACTCACGGGCTGTCGCGATCAGCATGGGACACCCTGAACAAAACCTGAGTTTACCCTCCTCGGAGATTGCCTCCACGCAAAATGTGGCTATCTCGAAGCTGTTTATTCTTAACCCGATGGATAAAGACAGTATCGCTGAATTGCAGCAAGTCTATCCAGACGGAGTTATAACAACCTATCAACCCGTAAATCCGGACAAGAACTTTGTCCTTTTCATCGTAGGTCAGTGATTTTATGAATGTAGAGACAGAACAGAAAGTTCACGAAAAAAGAAAAATTGATTGGAAGTCGATTGTGGTTGTCGCCTTGTTAATGGCGATATTGCTCTCCGGCTGGTATTTCCGGAGCATGAACAACAATTGGGATGAATCACGACATTTGCATCCTGACGAACGATATCTTTCGATGGTCATCAACGCGATTGAGCCTGTTGGGACCGCGCGGGAGTACTTTGATACCGCAAAGTCACCCCTAAACCCCGGAAACAAGGACTTCGGTTTCTTTGTGTATGGGACTCTGCCGGTTTTTATCGTGCGTTACGCGGGGGAGTGGACCGGGCAAGTTGGCTATGATCTGAACACGCTGTTGGGTCGAACGATCTCAGCCGTGATGGATACGATCACCATACTGTTAATTTTCTTTATCGCGAAAAAACTGTTCAACCGGTGGGTAGGCTTGCTGGCTGCGGCACTGTATGCCTTTGCAGTCCTGCCGATCCAGTTGGCTCACTTCATGACCGTCGATTCGTTTACCAACACCTTCGCGATGCTGACTGTTTTGATGGGAGTCATCATCCTGAAACGACCCAATCCGTCTGAGCCCGATGAAATGAATCGAGCCAACCAGGCTTGGGCTGCCTGGTTGCCATACGCTGCCTTTGGAGCTGCGCTTGGCATGGCGACTGCGTCCAAAATTAACGCTATCTCGCTGTCACTGCTGTTACCGCTGGTGGAAGGCGTGCGCTATTTCAGGCTTAGCGGGGAGCAGCGGGACAAAGCATTTGGTCCGCTGCTGGCGAAGATGTTCCTGGCAGCCGTTGTGAGTTTTGTGGTCTTCAGAATTTGCCAGCCGTATGCTTTTAACGGTCCTGGATTCTTTAATTTCTCAATCAACCAGAACTGGTGGAACAGCATGCGTTCGCTCCAAGCCCAGAGCACCGGCGAGGTGGATTTTCCACCCGCGCTGCAGTGGGCGAGGAGATCTTTGGGATTCTCCTTTAAGAACCTGCTGCTTTGGGGGCTGGGGCTGCCTTTGGGGTTGGCGGCTCTTGGCGGAATTGCGGGGATGGCAGCGAATATCCTCAGGAAGAAAAACTGGGAGGTTCTGCCGCTTTTGGCTTGGACGTTAATCTATGGCGCGTGGCAGGGGCTGGCATGGGTGAAATCCATGCGCTACCTGATGCCGATTTATCCGCTGTTGGCAATCATCGCCGCCTGGGGTTTGTACGAACTGGTTTCAGCACAAAAAGATTTCCAGTGGAAAAAAACCCGAATTTCCAAGGATGTGATCCGCGTTATCGGTATTGTTGCTACGGCAGTTGTGGTCGTTGGCACGCTTTGCTACGCTTTCGCGTTCAGCCGGATCTACACCCGACCAGTGACACGCATTGAGGCTTCAGGCTGGATCTATGAAAACATAGATGGTCCGATCAACTTCACGATCGAAACCGCGAGCGGCACCTTCAACCAGCAGGGGCAATACCGCAACCAGGTTACACTGAGCGAGGGG
>JAYFQB010000043.1:0-3535 GCA_034927385.1 Anaerolineaceae bacterium
TTAGTGTTAGGAAAAAAAGTTGTTTCCGCTGGTAAGGTGGTTTCAAAAGACGAGGTCATCGCCCTTATCAATAAATTTGGCACACAATCAGCGTGACTTTCTGACCCTTCATCGTTGCTAATGAGTCACATTGCCACAGGGGGTCCGGCATGGTCGTTCTCGACTTGCAGCGTCCCGCAAGGAGTGTCTTCCAATTGTCTTGCACTTCGCAATCAACCCGAAGCGAGATTACACCTCCTTGCACGTAATACTCAACGCCATAACCCAGACTCACATCGATGAGCCAGCGGATAATTACCAAAATTCGGAAAGGAGCAGCACAGCCGTCCCCTTAACCTACAACCCAAAGTAGCAGGTTGGCCAGGTGCACTCGGCACAAGCCGCGCACAAGCCGCCAACCCCCATCCCCACAATACCTTCCCGGGTAATCTCCACACCGGCGAAGACCCGCGGCAGGAAGACGTCCAGGCTGGTAATCGGCGAGTGCATAGATGCGCCGGGAACGCCCATCAGCATGGTTTTGCCCAGTTTTGCAATCATCAGCATATTGCCCGGCTGCATCGGCACACCCTGGGTGATCACCTTTGCCCCGCTCAACCTGATCGCGGTCGGGGTTAGGTCATCCGGGTCCACTGACATGCCGCCCGTTAACAAGATCAATTCCGCCCCATCTCGTATGTAACCTTCAATCGCTGTGAGGATCATATCCACGTCATCGCGGCACTTTGTGACACCCAAAATATCAGCATGAAACCGCTGCAGCTTTTTTCTCATGATGGGTTCGAAGCTATCCTGAATGCGTCCATCGTAGACTTCGCTTCCGGTGATGATGACCGCGCTTCTAAGCGGCTTGAAGGGCAACACAGAGAATACAGGAAAAGCGTTTTGAGCGATCGCGACAGCCGCCTCCACATTCGCCCGTTTCGTCACCAAGGGCACAATCCGAGGTCCCGCCAGCTTTTCGCCCGCCGAAACCGGGGTGAAATCCGGTCTGCAGGGTATCGTAAAGTCCTCAACACTATTGATCAACCGCAGCGCGTCACTGTTCACATGAAAAAGGCCTTCAACCTTGGCGCTGATTGAAATTTTTCCCTCTGTGGGTCCGCTGGTTGTGAGGTTATCACCGCATACAGCTTTCGTGATTGCCAGAGCCGCGTCATCCTCGTGCACTTCGTCCGCTTCCGGTTCCCAGATGTACACGTGATTCTTACCGACATCGAGCAAGGCTGGAATATCCTGCTCCGTGATGACATGCCCCCGGTGAAATTTCACGCCCTTAAAGCCGTCACTCATGATGGCGGTAATATCATGGCACAATGCTTGACCAATCGCATCCTGTACTTTAACTTTTCTCATTTTGCTTTCTCCAATACGCTTCATTTGTGACCGATGGTGCTATTTGACAAACACTCGTTTCTGCCTACAATTTTACTCAATAATTGAGTATAATACGCAAAATGCCGCACACGCCGCCTCCAACCCCACCTGCTTTCATCCTCCTCACTCCGATTAACCAGAGCCCAAATCGCGGCTTCGGTATGGACAAAGCGGTTTCTGACCGGCGATGGAGCTTAGGAGATTGGCTGACCGGATTCCAGGACCGCAACGTCATAATCAGGAGTGCTGAGCGTGAGTAGCTCAAACCAACAGCCTGGAACACCCGTGGGTTTTCATAGATTCGCGGCGGTTTTCATCCCCTGCCGGGTTGATCGCTTTGTGGCTGGGATGTGCCAACTCCACATTAATCGACCACAACACCAAATTTATCCGCAAAGCAGGTATTAATGGAAACCGACACTATCCTGAATGAAACCACAGTTAAACTGCGCAAAGCCGATTCAACCGCACGCCGACGCAAGACCTCGTTCCCGATTACCTGGTCCATTTTAGCTTTGCCGTTAGTTTTGTTCTTTACCATCCCCATTCTGGCAATTTTTCTGAAAACACCATTGGCTGGGTTGTTACAAACTCTCAACGATGCTCAAACCCGCCAGGCAATATCCTTAAGCCTGTTTACATCCGCCGCCACCACACTGCTCTCCATCGTGCTGGGCACGCCGGTGGCGATGTTGCTCTACAGCAAAACCCCCGCCTATCAATATTTGGATACGCTGCTTGACCTTCCAACCGTGCTTCCACCTTCAGTTGCCGGCATCGCCCTGCTGATGGCATTTGGTCGCAAAGGTATCTTTGGTTCCTTATTCACCGCGATGGGAGTAAATATTCCTTTCACAGTGCTTGCAGTAATCATGGCTCAAACCTTCGTTGCTTCGTCATACTATATTAAAGCGGCATATTTGGGTTTTTCTGCCGTGAGTCTGGACCTAAAGCAGGCTGCTGCCCTTGATGGTGCTAACCGATGGCAAATCTTCTGGCGGATCACCATGCCCATGTCTTGGTCTTCATTATTAAGCGGCGCGGTCATGACCTGGGCACGTTCCCTGGGCGAGTTTGGCGCGACGATAATTTTTGCCGGCAACTTCCCTGGGCGAACCCAAACAATGCCTCTGGCTATCTACATCGGATTCCAGATCGATTTGAACGTTGCCTTAACCTTAGCCGTGATCCTGATCGCCTTTTCCTTCTTGACCCTGACCATCGTCAAAGGATTTTTGGGCAAACGACTGGAGACAAATGATTAGCTTCGCCCACCAACCACCCATACCCGCCTTTTTGGTTTACCCTCTTCTGCCTTTGTCGGAAGTGGGAATTACTGTTCGTGCAATTCCTGCCTGAAAAGGCAGCTCAATATTGATAAGATAAGAGGAGAATTATGTTTTCAAAAATCGTTTCCATTTCCGTTTTAGCCCTTCTGCTCCTAACTACGGCTTGCGCCAGCGTTCCGACAGAAACCACACCAACCGAGCCAGTTACGCTCACAGTCCTGGCAGCCGCTTCACTGACAGAGGCTTTCGGTGAAATTGGTGCCCTTTTTGAGTCACAGAACCCGGGTGTGACCTTGTCATTCAGCTTTGCAGGTTCCCAGGCATTGGCGGAACAACTTTCTCAAGGCGCCCAGGCAGACGTGTTTGCAAGCGCGAGCAAGAAGTATATGACTGCGGCGATCGATGCCAACCGGGTCAACTCCGACGACTCTCAGGGTTTTGTCACCAACCGTCTGGTGGTCATCTACCCAATCGGAAACCCTGCCGGTATCACCCAGTTGTCCAACCTTGCAAACCCTGGGCTGAAGATTGATCTGGCAGACAAGGCTGTGCCGGTCGGTCAGTACACCCTCGATTTTCTGGATAAGGCTGTAGCCGACCCCAATTTCGGCGAGGAGTTCAAAGCCGCGGTTTTAGCTAATGTCGTCTCATACGAGGAAAACGTAAAGGCTGTGCTTTCCAAGATTTCACTTGGCGAAGCCGACGCCGGCGTAGTTTATGTCTCGGACATCACTGTAGACGCGGCTTCGAAAGTTGGTCGGTTGGATATCCCCGACGACTTGAACACCATCGCAACCTATCCAATTGCCCCTGTTTCAGATAGCGCGCATGCCGACTTGGCTCGAGCGTTCGTCGCCCTGGTGCTCTCT
>JAYFQB010000219.1:0-2304 GCA_034927385.1 Anaerolineaceae bacterium
AAGGTCAGTGTCATAGGATGAGCCGATCACAATCGGCGCGGCTGTCATCCAGATGTGAATCGGAATACCGGCTTCGCCAGCCTGTTGGATTAAGGCGGTCAGGGTTGGTATTTCAGCAGTGTCAATGTAGGGGGTCATGTAGACCAGGACGGTTTCCTTTTCCGTGGGGCTGCTGGTGAGCAGGCTGACGGCATTGGTGAGGCTCTGGAGCGACCCGGTCATTTGGCGCTGGTTTTCCTGATAACCTTCCAGTGCTCTTTTCCATTCGCTGTAGTTTTCGAGCTGGTCGTAGTGAATATCCGGGTTGATAAAAAGGCTGTAAACATCACCCGTGACCGGAGTCAGGTCCGAGCCGAGCTCGCGCATGGCAGCCAGCATCCGATCGTAGTTGCTGTAGCCGCTGGGGTAGGCTAAGGCGATGGTGCGGTCAGGATTGATCACCAACGCAAAATGCACGCCAACATACTCACTGGTTAAAGAATCGACCGCTATGGTTTGATCGTTTTCAACGATGCTTACCTGGCTGGCGGTGAGTGAGGTGGTTTGGTCCAACCCGCCCGGTATGATAAAGTCCAGCGAAAGTGATGGAAATTCCCGCGTTTCGAGGTTCTCAATCACCACACGCGGGGACGAATCCTGCGCGTTGGCTGGCTGGCTTGGCTGCAACAGCGGCGTGAGGATCAGGGCGATCGCCAGGGGGAGAGCCGCGAAGAGGCGTGTGTTTAACTTTTTTGACTTCGTAATAATTTGCACAGTTGGTATCGATCCATCAAAAAATAAGCGCGGGAGGCACTTGACTGAATGAATTTTACACGAGTATTCCAAACAGGTTGTGAAGATTTGGTTTAGATCAGGTTAAATTGCCTGAACGCGTTGAAAATTCCATCTTCTGTAACGTCACTCGTGACATAATCCGCAACGGCTTTGACCTCATCCTCGGCGTTACCCATGGCGACGCCGGTTTGGCAGTACTGCAAAATGGCAAGGTCATTGGATGAATCGCCAAAAGCGAACGTGTCTTCGCGATCAAGATTAAGCTCCTCCAGCAGCACCGCCACAGCCGATGCCTTGGTGAGATGCTTTTGCGCGAAATCGCCAAAACTGGGGTCTTTTCCGAAAATATTCCAGACGCCGATCCGAAAATCTGCGCCAAATTCTTTTTCCAACTCCGCTTTGCTGATCAGCGGCGTCATGGCGAAACTCAGTTTGTTGTCATCAAGGTGAAACGACTCATGGTCAAATGTCATCGAGGCGAACGCCTCCCGCAGGTAGGCAGATGCCGCTGGTTCAGATACACCGAAGACACGGGCAGACTCACTCAGAAAATAGCGGTTCGCGAAGGTGCCGCTGTTGCTTTCCTCATAAAAACCAACCTTGCGATCATTCAGGTACTGATAAAGACGGCTGATATGCTCCTGGGGAATGGTGCTCTCGAGAATCACCTTACCGGCATATTCAACATACGCTCCTTCGCCGGCGATCAAGCCGTCGAAGCCCATCTCGAGCAGCCATGGATAAATGGAAGGCTTGCTGCGACCGGTGGAGATTATCAGTTTATGACCGTTTGACCTGGCGCGGCTGATTGCTTCTTCGGCAGACGCGGGGAGATTATGCGCATAGTCGATGAGCGTCCCGTCAATGTCAAGGAAAATAATTTTTGTTGTACTCACGTTTCACCATTCAGGCGCAAATCAACGCCGGATGGAAGGATTGCACACCTCCAACGGCGCGGTTTGCGAAGCTGTGTTTTTATTTTTTCTCACGGGAGAGCAGGTAGTAGGGCAGCGCCACTCCCCAGATTCCGCCCAGCAGGTTGCCAAGTGTGCTGAGCAAAATGTTGTAGAAATAGCCACCCAACGTTAAGCCCTGGCTGTAGGGTCCGAGCATCGCTGTGGTGAGCAAAGTCATATTCGCGACGCTGTGCTCGAAACCCGCGGTTACAAAGATAAACAGGCACCAAAAAATCATAACCAGTTTGGCGGTTTCAGATTTAAGGCGGAAGGTGCACCAGACAGCCAAACAGACCAGAATGTTACACAAGACCGCGCGTGTGATCAGGGGTACAACCGGAAGGGTCATCTTAAGCTTGGCGGAAGTTGCCATAAATTCGCCTAAAGCGCCGTCTGCCAGCCCGGTGGCAGCGAAAAGAATCGAAACGAGGATGGAACCCAGCCAGTTGCCGAGCATGCACACCACGAGCACTTTCAAACCTTCAGCAAGCGAAACGCGACCGGCGAGCATGCCGCTGCCGATAGTGAAGTGGTTCCCTGTGAAAAGCTCCGCGCCAGCAAACACGACCAGGCT
>JAYFQB010000080.1:0-6220 GCA_034927385.1 Anaerolineaceae bacterium
CCGTTGCGGTAAATTAATAATATTTGTGATCGGCGGATTGAGGGCAATACACGTTCTTCCAACCCTGAATCCATGGCGCCCTCAATCTCGCCCTACATCACTGCATCCGGGAAATTGATGGCAAAAATGGTCGTAGGGGCAGACCCCTGTGTCCGCCCGGAAACAAGCATAATTATCTACTCATCCCCACCATTCCGATCGCACCGCCTGTGCCCACCATTAACAACCCCCACGTCCAAAACACCCCACCTCACCGCAAATTTCCCAATTTCCTTCTGTCTAAGTTTGTTAATTCTTTTTATATAGTCTTTCGCTATAATTTCGACATTAAGGAACAAGGAAGGTTAATGTGAAAAGAGCGCTTTTTGAGGGCTTGGTTTTTGATATCGAAGATAACCCATTGGAAGTTACGTGGGTGGGCGATGAACCAAGCTATGTGTTGAACGATGGAGGTTTTTTGCGCCACATCCCAGCTGAAATCGTCGACCAGCAGGTCTGGGAAGCGATTACTGCAGGCATCAGCGGTAACGAGGAGTTCCTGAGCGAACAAACCGCAAAGATGCTTGGGCAGGAGGACATCTTTTCGATTGCGGTCATCCGCCAGCAGCTTGAAAACTCCCAGGCTCAGTTTGAGCAACTGCGCGGCGCAGGGCTTCCTCAGGATATGCGAACATACCTCGGCATGACCGGCTTCAGGATTGTGGTTGATTTCCATGGCGACGTGGTTGAGATCAAACAACCCGCGGTCACTCCTCCGGATGAGGAGGAGTAATTCTGTTAGAATTAACTAAGGTGAATCAGAATGGCAGCCGCAAATATCATTGACATCAGCGAGGAAACCTTCGAGTTTGAGGTTATAAATTACTCAGCCGAGGTGCCTGTGGTGCTCGATTTATGGGCACCTTGGTGCATTCCGTGCCGTGTGCAATCGCGCGACCTTGCTCAACTCGCGCACGAAGCGGATGGCGGCTTTCGGCTGGCACGGGTCAACGTTGACGATCAGCCCAAACTGGCTGCGCGGCTAAAAGTGCAGCAGGTCCCGGCTATTAAAGCTTACGTGGATGGACGGATCGTGGCGGAAGTTACGGGCGTGCTCAACGAGCAAAATCTCCGCCTGTTCGTGGATCGGATTCTCCCCAAAACCGGCAGTTTGCTGCTGGAGAAGGGAAAAAGCCTGATGCTCCTGGGAGACCTGCCCGGCGCCGAGCAAGCCCTCGCCCAGTATGTTTACGAGAGCCATGGCGAAGCCGCTGGCTTGCTGGCATTAGCGCGCGTTTTCCTCTGGCAGGGGCAGGCGCAAAACGCTCTGCCAATTTTGAGCAGCTTTCCTGCCAGCTCTGAGTTTACGACCGCCAAAAGCCTCCTTCCGCTCGCTCAAGTTTACGCCGGTTTTGATTCCCTCCCCCAGCCGAGCCCCAACCCGCTTGAAGCGGCATATCGCAACAGCCTTCGGTTGGCGAAAAATGGCAAAATTGAAATGGCGTTGGACGGCTTTTTGGGCATCCTCAAACAGGATAAACACTTCCACTCCGGTCAGCTCCACGAAATCTACCTGGCTCTGCTCGAGGTCCTGGGCGATAACTACCCGACCGTGAGGCAGTACCGGGCTGATCTTTCAAACGTCCTTTTTTAGCATCCCCGTTTTTTCCCGTCTTTCCGCGTTTGTCTTGGCGGATTTTCCCTTCAGAAGAGACTTTTTAAGGTAAGAATTTTTTAGCTTTACTTCACTTATCTTCCATCTGGACCAACGAGAACATTTGGAAGCAAAACAGGTCTTTTATTGCCTTTCTTGCCCATTCACAAACGCGAAACTCTGTTATAATAGGCGCTCACGTGGAGAGGTCGCATAGTTGGCCTAGTGCGCTCGCTTGGAAAGCGAGTATACCGCGAGGTATCGCGGGTTCGAATCCCGCCCTCTCCGCCAGATGCCAGCCGGGCCAGGCTGGCTTTTTTTATACCTGATACAATGGATCCATGCAAAAATACCGCAAAATGTTGAGCAATTGTGACGCGCGGCAGATAGTTGGTCTGATGCGCCTGTTAGAAACCCAAAGCAAGGAAACGCTGGTGAATTGGGCTGTGAACTATGCCGAAGGGCATTTTTTGCCGATTTATCTCAAGCAATACCCAAAGGATGAAAGACCTCGGCTTGCGTTGGAATACGCCCGTAAATGGCTTAACAAGGATGTGAAACTGCCCGAAGCTAAAAGCCGCATTTTAAGCTGCCATCAGGCTGCTGCCGAAGCCGAAGCTGCCCCCGCCGCCCAGGCTGCTGCCAGGGCGATCGGGCAAGCGGCGTCCACAATCCACAGCGCGTCGCATTCCCTCGGTTTAGCCTTATATGGCGGGGTCGCTGCCGCTTATGACCAGCTCGGTATGGACGCTCCGTGGGCAGACCAGGAAGCGTTTGCCCTGCAGGAGTGCGAAAAAATGCTCGCGTCGCTGCAAGCTGCCGCCATCGCGGACGAGCCAAACCCCGCCAAAGTTAAGTGGAAATGTTAGCTTAGCTGGCTTTCGATCCAGTCCGTCATCGCCGCGATGACCGTTTCCTTCTCGGGCTCGTTGTGCGTTTCGTGGTAAAAGCCTTCCCAGCGTTTGTAGCTCACCTTTTCGCCCAGCTTGCGCGCGAACTGATCCGAGCCGGCAACCGGGCAGATGGGATCGGAGCTGCCGTGCGCGAGGTAAAGCGGCACACTCCACTCGTCGGCTCGATTCATCACATCTTCCGCCGCCTCGATCATAAACGCCGCCAACCGCACACTGGCTTTGGGGTGCACCAGCGGATCCGCCATATAAGCCTGGTTGCTGGCGGCATCCCGAGATAGCCCGTCGATTGGTAAGCCGTTGTTGACCGCCAGGTCCGGCAAAATCCCCTTCAAAACCCGCACCATAGTCCGCTGTGCCGCCGACATGCTGCCGGTGTCCAGCGCGGGGCTCGTCGCGAGGATACCGCTCGGCATCACAGCCCCGTTTAACCCGTAATACAACACCTCCAACGCCCCCATGCTGTGACCATAAAGAAAGACCGGCAATCCGGGATACAGCTCCTTAGCCAGGTCAAGCGCTTTGGCGATATCTTCCATCAAGCCTTTTCCGGAATTGATCACACCCCGCTTCCCGCCAGTTTTGCCGTGCCCCTGCTGGTCAAAACCCACCAACGCGAAGCCCCTGACGCCAAACTTTTCCGCCGCGTACTGATAGCGCTGAATGTGTTCGCCCAGTCCATGCACCAACACGACCACTGCCCGGGCTTTTTCTTCAGGTTCCCAAACCTGCCCCCAAAGCGTTTCACCATTTGATGATTGCAAACTCAATTCGCGGGTTGTCATTTTTCCTCCTGGAAGCTAAAAATCACATATTGTTGTAGAAAACGGTCGATTGTCTCGTAATGGTCAATCAGGGTGGCTTTCTTGCGGAAGCCGTGCCCCTCGCCTTCGTATAGCCTGTAAAGATGCGGCACGCGGTTGCCCTGCAGCAGTCGCACCATCTCTTCGGACTGCTCCACCGGCACCACTTTATCCTCGCTGCCCTGGAAGATCGCGACCGCGTCGCGGATTTTTTCGGCGTGGAAAATCGGCGACCAGGCGTGGAACTTTTCCGCAGCCTCGGGCAGATAGCCGACGAGCTGCTTGGTGTAATGCGCTTCGAACTTGTGGGTGTCCATCTCGAGCAAGAAGAGGTTTGAGACGCCATAAGAACACAAGCCGGCTTTGAAAAACCCCGGGTGGTGCACCAACGCGTTCAGAACGGTGTAACCGCCGGCGCTGCCGCCTTTGATGATCAGTTTCGCTGGGTCTGCCCGCTGGCTCGCGATCAGCGCCTGGCAGCCTTCGATCGTGTCTTGCAGGTCAATCCTGCCCCATTCGCCCTTCAACGCGTCGCGATATGCCCTGCCATAACCCGTGCTGCCGCGATAATTGACCACAAAGTAGCCGTAGCCGCGGCTGGTGAAGAAGTCCGCCTCGAGGTTAAAGCCATCCAACACCTGTGAGGTCGGTCCGCCGTGAATGTAGACAACCACAGGCGGCGCGCCCGGGGCTTCGAAATTGGGGTTGGCAGGCGGGTAGTAGAGCCCGTGCACCCTAACCCCGTCCGACGACTGCCACGAGATCGCTTCGGGCTGGCTGAGGAACTCCACCGGCAGCACGTCACTTTGGCTGCGGGCTGCCACCTCCGCCCGACCCTCCAAAAGGCGCACCACGCGCGGCGGTTTCGCCGCAGACTCCGCCAAGAACGCCAGCTCCCCTTTCGATGAGACGCAGGGCTGTTGGATCAGCGTATAGGGCGGGGTGTCAACCCGCGAGACCTGCCGGGTGGCTATGTTAATCGCGTTCAGGCTGATTCGACCGAGCTGATTTTCCCGGAAGTACACCTGTTGGCTGTCCGCGGACCATGCCAGAGCGCGAACCCCTTGCACCCACGCCGGAGGTAGCAATACCCGCTCCTGCGTCAGCGTCTCCAGCTTGCCGCTGGCGAGATGCAGCAGGCGCAGTTGGTCCAACTCGCCTTCGTTACTCAACCATGCCAGCTTGCTGCCATCTGGCGAAAAAACAGGCTGAAAAACGGCAATATCGCCGCCGCCGTCGAGCTGCCGCGCTTCGCCGAGCGAGCGAGTTTGCGCATCAACCGAAGCCAAAAAAAGCCTCGCGCCATCCCAGGGCATATTCGGATGATCCCACTCCACCCAGGCTAGCAGCTTGCCGTCGGGGCTAACGGTCGGCTGCATGAAAAAATCCGCGCCTTGCCGCAGGATGCTGGGCCAGGCGTTGCCCCCAAGCGAAGCAATCGCCAACACATCCTTACCCTCGTACGTATGGACGTAAATCACGAAACACTCGTCTGGCGTGATGACTGGTGATGCACACGAACCAAACTTCGGGGTAATCGGGCGAGCCAGCCCTTCCCCGTAAGGCTTGAAATAAAGCCGCCCATCGCGTTCCGCAAAAACCACCCCTTGCCGCCCAGCGAAGAAATCGCCACCGCCGTAGCCGACCCCGCCCGAAGGGTTAAGCTCGCCGCTCAGATCAAACGCAGCGTCGCCTGCGGGCTTGGCAAACAGGCTCGTCTTGCCGTCCAGCGATTGCGACCAAACCAGAAAGTCGCCGTCCGGGGACCACTGCGCGTCGTTGAGGCGGATGCTGCTGGCGAGCATCGCGGGGGAAATTGGGGAATGCCAGAGACCGTGGGGGAGGGTTTGTTTTGTCATGCGTCACCTCGATTGTTGGGTATTTCGATAATTATACCCGCGCCCGGAGCCGAACTGCCTCATTCCGGCATCCATTCCTGCAGAAATGCATGTGCCCAAGCTGGTGCTGTGTTGGCGGGTGATGAATTTACGATTTTTCCCCTCCCAAGCATTGACGCCCGTTGAAGTGCGTGCTAAAATCTTAGTTCGTCCAATCCGGGCGCGTAGCTCAATGGTAGAGCAGCGGCCTTTTAAGCCGTTGGTTCAGGGTTCGAGCCCCTGCGCGCTCATTTTTTATTCCCATTTTTCAGCGTAAGAAGCCGTAAGGCACACCCCCATCTCCGTCGTCACACCTCTCCCACCGTTCCGATCGTGCCGCCTGATCGCGCCGCCTGATCGTGCCGCCTGTGCTTGTCTATGATCGTGCCGCCTGTGCCCACCGTGAAACGGATGGGTAGTCTCCCGACCGAGCACGCGATTTGACCGCAGGTCTCCATCCTTCTGATAACCTCGCCGAGCACGCGCTTTGACCGTTGTTCTTGCGAGGTCTCCCGACCTCGCAAGGGTCCTGACCATAAGGTCTCCACCAGTTCAATCGGTTGTTCACGCCGTTGTCCTTCCCGACCTCGCAAGTACAGGAATCTCGTGAATTTAGATATATCCTTAACCCACCAACCCAGAATTCACTCTTCTAACGGATGCGTTGCCGGATTGGATGTGGAACATTGCTCTATGAATAACGCACTTTGACCACAGCAAATCATCGTTCCGTTTGGGCACACGTAGATGGAGACCTTGCGGTCAAGAACCTCGCGCGGTCGGGAGACCGGCGAGAACAAGGACCGCAGGTCTCCGGGTTCACCACTCCTCCGTTGCGGTAAATCAATAATATTTGTGATCGGCGGATTGAGGGCAATATACGTTCTTCCAACCCAGAATCCATGGCGCCCTCAATCTCGCCCTACATCATTGCGTCCGGGAAATTAATGGCAAAATGGTCGTAAGGCACCCATCCACGCACGCAACCAAACGGGT
>JAYFQB010000009.1:0-4478 GCA_034927385.1 Anaerolineaceae bacterium
CCTTGACCAGCAGATTGACGCACAGCAGGTTCACGTTGCTGAGCCAGAACAACCCACAATTTCCACACCGCGTCAGCAAATGCCTGAACTGGCCATGGCAGAACGACTGAGCACCTTTTCTGAGGTCGCGCTTGGTTTCAGCGCAGAGCAGGCCATGGCAGAGGCTGAACGTTGCCTTCAGTGCCGGCGGCCATTGTGCGTGGCAGGTTGCCCCGTTTCGGTGCGCATTCCCGAGTTTATCAAGCTGATTATCGCGGGGGATGCTGTTGAAGCAGGCAGGTTGATTAAGCAGGATAATGCCCTCCCGAGAGTCTGCGGACGGGTGTGTCCACAAACCGAACAGTGCGAAGGCGCCTGCATCCTCAAGCGCAAAGGCCAACCCATCGCGATTGGGGCTTTGGAGCGCTTCGCGGCCGACGCGCTGGCCACCCAGGAAGCCCAACCTCAAGCCGAGGTAAAGGCAGAAGGTCTGGCACGGGTCGCACTGGTAGGGTCTGGGCCGGCCTGTCTGAGTTGCGCTGGTGATTTGGCCAAGGCTGGTCTGGATGTCACCGTTTTTGAGGCTTTTCATGATTTTGGTGGCGTTTTGCGTTATGGCATCCCCGAGTTCCGCCTGCCGAAGGCCATTGTCAAGAATGAAATTGACTCGCTCAGCGCATTAGGTGTGCATTTCGTCCCCAATACCCTCATCGGTTCCACTTACGCCATCCATGACCTGATTGAGCAGGAGCATTTTGACGCCGTTTTCATCGGCACAGGCGCGGGCCTTCCCAATTTTCTCAATATTTCCGGCGAGTCGCTGGTGGGTGTCTATTCGGCCAACGAGTTCCTCACCCGGCTCAACCTGATGAAAGCCTACCAATTCCCGCATGTGGATACGCCCATCCTGAATATAGCCGGAAAGAACGTGGCTGTTATCGGAGGCGGCAATACAGCCCTGGACTCTGCCCGCGTAGCCCTGCGCCTTGGCGCGCGTGAGGTTTCCATCCTCTACCGCCGGACAGAAGCGGAGATGCCAGGGCGTTTTGAAGAGATCCAGCACGCGAAAGCGGAAGGTATTATTTTCGAGTATTTGTGTAACCCTGTCGCTTTCCTTGGGAACGAGGAAGGATGGCTGACGGGTGTGCGCCTGATGAAAATGAAACTGGGTGAGCCCGATGCCAGCAACCGCCGGCGCCCGATTCCCATCCCGGGGTCCGAATTTGATAGACCCGTCGATGTCGCGGTGGTGGCCATCGGAAACGGGTCCAATCCCATCATCCAGAAGACCACCCCCGGGCTGGACTTCGATGAGTGTGGTCACATCAAGGTCAACCCCGACACGATGGAGACCTCCATGCCAGGCGTTTACGCGGGTGGGGACATCGTCACCGGAGGGGCGACGGTCATCCTCGCGATGGGAGCAGGGCGGAAAGCCGCCAAAGCCATCATCCAGAAACTCAAACCGGGAGTTATAGCCTAATAATGACAAAAATTGTATGTTTGGGCGCTGGCAGCCATTCTTTTGGGCTGAGCACCTTGCTGACCCTTTTACATAGTGAACGCCTGCGCGGCAGTGAAATCTGCCTGGTGGATATCAACGCTGAATCACTGGAGATTGTCACCAAACTTGCGAATTGGCTGAATTCCGCGTGGGATTGCCAAAAAGTGATAACCAGTTACTCGAACCATAAGGAGGCGCTCCCAGGGGCTGATTTTGTCATCAGCGCCATCGAAGTCCAGCCGCGTGAAACGCTGTGGCAAAAAGACTTTGAACTCACCCTCAAGTACGGACTAAGGCAGCCCTACGCCGAAAACGGCGGTCCAGGCGGTTTTGCGCACGCGGCTCGGAACGTCAACACGGTATTGGCCATCGCCAAGG
The DNA here is from genome assembly GCA_034927385.1 of Anaerolineaceae bacterium. Taxonomy (GTDB): domain Bacteria; phylum Chloroflexota; class Anaerolineae; order Anaerolineales; family Anaerolineaceae; genus Mesolinea. The sequence goes on from JAYFQB010000009.1 coordinate 1,862, forward strand.
ACATGGAAACGCTCTGCCCCCAAGCATGGTTCATCAATTTTACCAACCCGATGCACCGCGTGTGCTATCTCATTAGCGCGTATACGAAGATTAAGGTCGTTGGACTCTGCCACCAGCTTGGCGCGGGTTATGCCATGGCGGCCAAAGCCCTGGCACCAGACCTGGGCGTAAAGGGCGCGGATGCGTTTGTCAGCACGCACGCGGACCCAAAGAACCACGAACCCATGAAACACATGGCTCAATTGGGTCAGCAACACCTCAGGATTGTTGCCGCTGGGTTGAACCACTTCACATGGATGCTTTCACTCGAAGATCGGCGAAGTGGGCAAGATTTGTATCCTCTTTTTAGGCAGCGATTCATGCAATTGGAGCCGCAATTCGAACCCCTGACGCGCGAGGTTTTCGAGGCGTTTAGCCTGTTCCCAATCCCTGGTGATGAGCACTTGTGCGAGTACCTGCCGTGGGTCAGCAGCGCGAGAACCACGCCCTGGGCACGTTACGACCTTTCGCTGTATGATTGGAAGCTCTATGCCAATTTACGCGACCAACAATGGGCGGAGGTCGCGGCTGATATTGAACGCATGGAAAACCAACAAAGCTACAGCGGAGCTGAGAGCGAAGGAGCGGTGGAGGTCATCGAGGGGCTGCTGGGCGATTCTGATTTTTATTGGGAAGCCCTGAACCTGCCCAACCATGGCCTGATTTCCAACCTGCCAAATAGCGCGATTGTGGAATTACCTGGCACCCTCTGCAAGGGAATGGCCAAGGGGATGCCTATTGGCGAACTTCCCAAAGGCGTCACGGGCTTGTTGCAGCGGGAGGTTATGTGCAGCCAGCTGTGCGTGGACGCGGTTGTCGAGGGTGATCATCAAATGGCGCTGCAAAGCCTGCTGCTGGACCCGGTCATTGACGACCTGGGCACCGCTCGCCAGGTATTGGACGATATTCTCACTGAAAATCGCGCGCATTTGCCCCAATTTTGGGATTAGAGTTGATTTGAAGGATTGCGAGGTTATGATGCCAGAACCAAAAATTATTGATATTGGAGACCCTGTAAAACCTGAAAGTGGCAATGAACTTTCTGATTTTGCGAAACGACTGGTGGAACCACTTTCAAAGCATGGCTGGCCGCGCTGGCTGGTCTTTACCGCTGCTATCATCGGTGTTATCTATTTGCTAAATCCGACCGCCGGCTTCCTGGAACTCATCCCTGATAACATCCCCTTCCTCGGCAACCTTGATGAGGGCGTGGCGGTAATGTTAATCCTGGCCGGTTTGGTGGAATTCTTTGAAGGCAAAAAGCCTTTGTAAGCTGAGAGAAAGGTCACAAGACTCTTTTCGCGGACAATTTGTGTTCATTTATTGACTAAAAATTCAATGGGTGTTATAAATTATTTCGTAAGTGGAAGTTCATTGACGGAAGTACACCCTCTTGCTCAGATTGAACATCCAGTGACCAATAAACACTTCTTTTTTCATATTTTGGAGGATTAGATAGTTATGTCAGAACGAGAAATCGGAACCGTAAAGTGGTTCAATGGTGAAAAGGGCTATGGTTTCATTGCCCGCAAGTCAGGTGAAAAAGACGTATTTGTTCATTTCAGCAAGATTTTGGGTGAGGGTTTCAAGACCCTGAAAGAAAATCAAACAGTTGAATTTACAATTGCGCAGGGTCCCAAGGGACTGCAGGCTGAGGACGTCAAGGTTCTCGAGTAATCAATCAAACATTCAAAAAGCTGGTCAGAACATGACCAGCTTTTTTTTGTTTAACACCCGAAAACGTTTAATAGTTAATCCCGTTTTAGTTCCCGGAACGCGTCCCTGCGGTTCACGCCCTGCTGCTTTCCGGTTCGCTCCATCTGGTACGCTTCGTAATCTGTCCAGTTGCCGAGATAAAGCTTCGGCGTTTCCTCGTGACCCAGCGCGAGGATGTGCGTGGCGATGCGGTCAAGGAACCAACGGTCATGGCTGACGACGACCGCGCATCCTGCAAAATCCTCCAGGGCTTCTTCAAGCGCGCGCAATGTGTTCACATCCAAATCATTCGTAGGCTCATCCAGGAGCAGCACATTAGCCCCCGCGGTGAGGGTTTTGGCAAGGTAAACGCGGTTCCGCTCACCACCTGAGAGCGTGGCAACAGTCTTTTGCTGGTCTGAGCCGGTGAAGTTGAAAGAAGCGCAATACGCGCGGCCATTGACGGTGTGATCGCCCAGCACGAGGTTATCCGCCCCGCCGGTGATAGCCTGGAACACCGTCATTTCGGGGTCTAGCGTGCGCGATTGATCGGCATAGCCCATCTTGACGGTCTCTCCGAGGCGGACACTGCCCTGGTCGGGTTCAACCAAGCCGGCAATCATCTTGATGAGCGTGGACTTACCTGCGCCATTCGGCCCGATCACTCCGATAATCGAGCCCGGGGGCATGGAAAGACTGAGATTTTGAATGAGTTGTTTGTCTTCGAAGCCCTTACTGACCGAAGCCAATTCCACCACAACGTTACCCAGCCGGGGTCCGGAAGGGATGTAGATTTCGAGGCTGCGGCGTTCCTTCTCGTAATCCTGTGAAAGCAGCTTCTCGTAGGCGGTCACCCTGGCCTGCCCCTTGGATTGGCGGGCTT
>JAYFQB010000144.1:0-3045 GCA_034927385.1 Anaerolineaceae bacterium
ATCAGGCGTCCACTTATCCAGGTTGGCGTACGTGACAAAGAATGAATACGTATTCCAGAGAGTCAGCATAAAGCTGCGAACAACCTCACCAACCAATTCCGTACTAAAGCGGCGTTCGTTGCCAGGAGGGCTCGAAGTATACAGATACCAACGCATAGCATCGGCACCATAGGCATCAATCACCTCCCAAGGGTCCACAACGTTGCCCTTATGCTTGGACATCTTCCGCCCTTCGCCATCCAGAATCAAGCCCAGGCAGATGACGTTTTCATAACTCGCCTGATCAAAAACCAACGTGCTGATCGCCAACAGCGAGTAGAACCAGCCGCGGGTTTGGTCCACCGCTTCGCAAATGAAATCCGCCGGGAATTGCTGCTCGAACTGCTCCCGGTTTTCGAAGGGATAGTGCCATTGGGCAACAGGCATCGCACCGGAATCAAACCAAACGTCAATCAGCTCGCTCACGCGATTCATCTCGCCATGCCCGCATTTAGGGCAGGAAAAATGCACATTGTCCACGTATGGGCGGTGAAGTTCAAGCTCGCTCAGGTCTTCGCCGGCAAGGTTGCTCAGTTCGGCAACCGAGCCAACGCAGAGCTCATGCCCACAGTCCTCGCAGACCCAAACGGGCAACGGCGTGCCCCAGTAGCGATCCCTACCCAAAGCCCAATCGATGTTGTTCTCCAACCAGTTGCCGAACCGTCCTTCTTTGATGTGCTCGGGCACCCAGTTGATATCCTGGTTAAGTTCAACCATGCGTTCCTTAACCTTGCTGGTGCGGATGAACCATGTGGACCTCGCCATGTATAACAGCGGAGTGTCGCAGCGCCAGCAGAATGGATAGGTGTGGGTGATTGTTGCGCGGTTAAACAAGAGACCTCTTTGTTTGAGATCGTCCATGATCAACGGGTCAGCATCTTTAACAAACATTCCCGCCCAAGGGGAGATTGCCGGCTTGAATTTGCCTTCATCGTCAATGGTCAGCAAAACAGGCAGATCGTAGGTTTTCGATACCTGCATATCGTCCATTCCAAACGCCGGAGCAATATGAACAAGCCCTGTGCCATCGCTTGTGGTCACGTAATCGGCGTTGACAACGTAATGAGCCGGCTTATCGGGCGGCATAAAGGAGTAGAGGGGCGAATACTTCTTGCCTTCGAGAGCCTTTCCCTTCATGCTCTTGAGCACTTCAACTTTCGTCTCACCAAAAACCAAGGGAATCAGTTCCTTTGCCAGGATCAGGCGTTCATCTGAACCGCCTTCCACCCTGACCACGACGTATTCCACGTCCGGGTGGGCAGCCACAGCCACATTTCCCGGAAGAGTCCAGGGAGTAGTCGTCCAAACAAGCAGATATGTTTTGGGATCATCAACCAGCGGCAGACGGATTGTGATGCTTGGGTCCACCGCGTCGGCGTAACCCTGCGCGACCTCATGATTGGAGAGCGGCGTGCCGCAGCGCGGGCAATAGGGAACAACCTTGTAGCCGCGGTAGAGCAAGCCTTTGTTCCAGATCTGGTGAAGCAGCCACCAAACGGATTCGATATATGGATTTTTGTAGGTCACGTAAGACCGGCTTAAGTCGACCCAATAACCGATTCGTTCGGTCAGTTTTTCCCAGTCCTGAATGCGTGAGAACGCCGATTCCCTGCAGAGGGCGTTGAACTTTTCAATCCCATATTCATCAATCTGGCTTTTTTCAGTGAAGCCCAGTTTCTTTTCGACCTCAATCTCCACCGGCAGACCGTGTGTATCCCAACCTCCCCGGCGGTCGACGAAGTAACCTTGCATCGTTCGGAACCTTGGGAACATGTCCTTAAACGCTCGCGCCAGAACATGATGCACGCCTGGTTTGCCGTTGGCAGTAGGCGGACCTTCAAACATCACGAAAGGCTTGCGATCTTTGCGGTCATCAGAAGACTTCTTAAAAACCTCATTTGACCGCCAAAATCGCAGGGTTGCCTCTTCTTCCTGCTGGATATTCAATCTTGATGAAACTGGTTTAAACATAACTGCTCCTCTTGCGGCTGATCCATGCCAACCTGGAATTAAAAAAGCCCGTCCCACAACAGGGACGAGCCAAAACTCGCGGTACCACCCCGCTTCTCAGCATTGCTGAGCGCTTCGTTCATGCAATTGTGCATGCACCCTCGATAACGGAAGGGCAATCCGGCTTGCTTACTGTCCTCAGACACGTTCAGCTTGCGGCTCAGGAAGGATTTTCCAGCGAGAGGTTCTGCCCGGCTTCCACCATCCCGGTTCGCTAACAGCCTGCCCGCAGTACTCGTTTCCGTCACTGCCGATCAAAAAATAATTATCTCATAGTAAAAATTACTTGTCAAACCGAATAAAAAAAGACCCTCTTGCGAAGGTCTTGGGTGCCTGGAGGGGCTCGAACCCTCAACATCTTCATCCACAGTGAAGCACTCTGCCATTGAGCTACAGGCACCACGTAGGCAGCTATTCTAACATACCCATCCCTGTCCCGCAAGATGAAATCGGAGATTATTGCCCGAATTTCTTAAGAAACATCAGGGGCATTTTCTTGCAAACCGGGATGCGGGTCAAAGCTGTATCCGGATTCTCTCAAGCTCCATTTTCTGAATTTCCCGCAGGCTTGCCATGCCATTTTTTAAAATAATCACAAAACCGATATTCTTCAACGTTCTCATATTTGCTGGTTGTATCTCGATTGTGTCCTGCACACTCTCAGCTTTATAGAGTTGGCTTCCGATCCACACGAAGCCTTTCATTCTTTCCGTATGCGGGAGAATTTTCTTCAGAATGTCCAATAGATCCGATTTATCCTGGATATCATGAAAATTAGCGGTGAGTGTCAAAGGACGATTCTCAGGAGTGTTCAGGCTTTCCAGCGATTCAGTTGTGCTGAGCATTGCTTTCAGGGTTCTTATGACCTCCAGGTGTGGTACTGAACCATGAGTCGTCTCGACAATCGCGATTTCGTTATTGATTGAACGTGTTTTCTCTCTGATTTTCCCTCTCGTGTCTTCATCAATCAAGTCTATCTTATTCAATATTGCTATC
>JAYFQB010000092.1:0-4175 GCA_034927385.1 Anaerolineaceae bacterium
ATTAGTATAATGGCGCGCCCTGCCCACCCTGAGTTTGCGAAAGGGCATAGGCTTGCCCGCTCAGGTGTGCAACCACAAGCTGGGAATAGAGGCTGGTGATGAGGGCACCGATCACAAGGATAATCGCGCCTAACGGAGCAATGACCGCGCTGCAGAGCAGACTGCCGCCAAGCACCAATAGCCAGGCTTTAAAATTGTTCTTGAACATGGCGAAAATGGTTTTGAAATCAAACGCCGCGCCTAAATTGCCTTTGATGGCGAGGTTGGCATTGGAGGCGGGCATCAGGACCGCCAGTAGGATAGCGTAAAGAATACTTAGGAACATGGCAATGAAAGCAAACAAGATCACCAAAACGCTAGCGTTGCTGTCGTTCCCCGAGAAGGCGAGCGGCAGAATCAGAATGGCCATGATGAGGATGATCGGAATGCTGAAAATAAGATTCGCCAGGAACACTTTGAAACCTCTGCTGAGGTCGTCTCCGAAGCTAAGCTCGGGCAAAGGCTCATCCTGATGGTCCACAACGTTGCGAATTACACGCTGCACATATCCAGCAACCACGATCCAGCCGATGAAAGGTATCAGGGTCACCAAAAGAGGGGTAAGCAACTTCTCAAACCAGCGCCTGTCTTCAAAAATAAATGTAAATGCCTTTGTGAAATTCATTTTCTTTTTCCTTTTAACTAACTAACTGCTTATGGTTGTGAATGAATAGATCGCGTCGTTGGGATAACACAACGGACGCGTAATGACCATTTATCGGAATAGTGAACGTTGCGCTAAAGCTGCACGAATTCTTCGACGTTGAGCACAAAAACAGTGGCTTTCTTTTCTTGCGGGCTGCGGGCTTCGGTGCAGTTTTCCCGCAGGAGTTCAAGCGCCCGGGGAACGCGGTCATGCTCGACGCCGATCAGAAGCGTGCTTCGCCCGCTGCGCAAAAAGCCGCCAGTGGAGGCGATTTGGGTTACCCGAAAATCTTCCGCTGTGAGCTTCGCGGACACACGTTCGTTGTCATCATCTCTGATAATTGCGATAATCAGTTTGTTCATCCGATTTCCTCGTAGTGATCGATTTTCAGATCAAGCACAATCACCCCGCCGATCTGTACTTCCGCCGGAATGAAAGAGCCCATTGGCAGATTGTCGAGCACAGGTGAAACATAGCCAATGCGCCGCCCGGCTACATCTTGCAGCAGCTTGCGGAGCTGGTCTGTTTCATGCTCAGGGCAGCCAATCAGAAACGTCACGTTGCGTTCGCGCAACAGTCCTCCAACGCTTGGAAGCCTGGCGAAAGAGTAGCCGGTTTGCAACAGCGCGTTTTCCACATTGTCGCTATCCGGGCTGGTAACGATTGCCAGCAGCATTCTTTGATTGGTTTGAGAAGTCTCAGGCATCATTGTATCCTCTTTAGGATTAATCCAATTTTAGCTTAATTCAACGGTTCATTCAAACCAATTTACAACCATATCCTCAAGATCTTCCATATCGATTTCTGTTTCACTGACAACCTTCCCGAAAACAGAACCGCCGGCTTTGAGGGTGGAAGCCTTGCTGCCGGTCTTGAGTGGGTGATACCAGGGGAGGTCTTTTCCTTCAGAAACCAAATAATAAGCACAGGTTTTGGGCAACCAGTCAATGTGGTGGACCAGATCAGGCGTGAGCAGGATGCATTCCGGCACGTTTTCGTGTCGGTGTTCGTAGTCACTGCACAGGCAGGTTTCCATGTCCATATAGCGACAAACCACGTTGGTGAAACGCACGCCCGGAACCCCAGGCTCGCGCAGTTTAAACAGACAGCACTTGGAACAGCCGTCACACAGGGCTTCCCACTCCTCATGGGACATCTCTTCCAGCTTTTTATGAAGCCAAAATTCTTTTTCCATCTTAATCCTCGCCAGGGGGGAACAGGTTTGGGTTTACAAACGGGATGAGGGCTAACTTGACCGCTTCGGCGTAGAATTGGCTCCGGGCTATCTTTTCTTTTGTTAGCAAGCCCACCCCGCCGCTTTCGCGTTTTGAACCGCTCACCCCAAAGACGATGTCATCGGCGTCGCCCAGTTCCAGCCCCTGATGAATAAGGTCACTAACCACCCGCGGCAGTTCGTAACTGGCGGAGCGGGCTCTGCCAGATTGGTGTTTCCCGAGGATTACCACCCAGCAGAATGAGAGCAAACGCTCTGGCTCGCCGGGGACAGGCTCCAGCCCGCCCTCAATGCCGATCCAAAAATCCGCGTTGGGTTCCAGATCACGTGCCGCCCTGGCACGGTTTTCGGCTCCCTGAAGGGTTTCCGCGCCGCTGAACGGCTGGGCGTTAACTCCGGAAGGCGCGGCCACCGGCTGGAGCTCGAAGCTCATCTCCGGAAAGAAATTCATAAACGCGGAGCTGACCGCCTCCAACTTGGCGGGGTTTCCAGAGCCGACGATTATCCTGGCAATGCTCACAAGCCCGCCCGTTCCTGTAAGACAGTTTCGAGGTGACCCAAAAGGCTGCCGACTTCCGCCCGCAGCTCGTCTGCCTCGGCGATGAACGCCTGGGCTTGTGGGTCCTGCTCGTAGCCCTGGAGATTAATCCTGACATTCAGACGGGCGGCTTCGAAGCCAGCTTTGGCATGGTAGACGCCCGAAGCGGCATCCGAGATGCAGTTCAGGTTGCCAATTTCAGCCATACGCAGGGCGATTTTTAGCACCGCGGCACAATCTCGCGCGGTTTCGAGCGGCACCTGGGCGGCATAGAGACTCGCCGCGCGAATAGCTTCATTCCGGGCTGTGATCTGCGCTTCGTCGAGCTTTGGCAGGCGGCGCGCAATCAAAATGCCATCGAAGGCTTCAGCGTCATGCTGAATAGCCTCTGTCAGGCGTTTGCGCAACAGTTCGCCTTCTTCAATTACTTGCCAGCATTCCTGTTCCGCGGACGCGTATTTGGGCTTCCCCACGGTTAGCCGCGCCACCATCAGCGCCAGAGCCGCCCCAAGCGCGGCAGTATGTGCAGCCGCAGAGCCGCCGCCCGGAGCGGGGGTTCCTTCGGCGACCAGGTCAAGGAAATCCGCCTGGCTTGAGGAGGGGGATTCCCCACCCTCTTCGAATCCAAAGAGCCGGTTTTCCAGAAGCTGGTCGTTCTCGAAACCGTCCATCTGCATATAGTAGCGGGCGGCATTGATCATTGCCTGGGAAGGCACCAACCCGACGATTTCTGAGTGGTGAATGCCCACGCCGTAGCGCTGCGCCTCGCGGCGTACGAATTCGGTCACCTGCGCCATTGGCGAACGGTGGAAGTTGGTGAGGTTCATCGAGACTTGCGCCAAACCTTCCACCAAAACACCCATACCCTTTACGAAATGGAAACCGCCGGACGAGTTGCGCACGCGGCGGGCAATCTTCTGGGCGATGCTGACGTCGGGAGTGTTGAGGAAGATGTTATAGGCGATCAGGGGTTGGCGGGCGCCGATCACAGTCGCGCCGGCAGGACCCATTCGTTTGGGTCCCAGATCGGGCTCGTGGTAGGGGTCGGTGGTGATGGTCTCTTTGATGCCCTCAAACTCGCCGTGACGAATGTCTTCCAGGTTAACACGGTCTTTTCGGATGGCGGCATCCTCGTAATAATAAATCGGGATGTCGAGCGAATCCGCGACACGCTTGCCAAGCCGGCGCGCCATCTCGACGCACTCCTGCATGGTTACGCCGGTGATTGGCACAAACGGCACAACATCGGTCGCTCCCATGCGCGGGTGTTCGCCCTGATGATGGTTGAGGTCGATCAACTCCGCCGCCCTGGCAATGCCGAGGTAGGCGGCTTCTTCAACCGCCTCGGGTGTGCCGACAAACGTCAGAACGGTGCGGTTATGGTCAACATCAGAGTGCCTGTCGAGCACACGGACGCCGTTTACGCCCGCGACGGCAGCGATAATCGAATCTACGACTTCCGGTCGGCGGGCTTCTGAAAAGTTTGGGATACATTCAACGATTTTTGGGGGCATGACTTCTCCTTTAATTGCGATGCTTTATTATAACCATCTCCGGGAAGATAGGCTATAAAGGGTATTCTCAATGGTTCTCAAAGGAATAACGGTAGAATGAAGAGATAAATGTAAGGAGAACTCAGAAAAACTATATACGCGTGTGACTTTCGTTTATTAAAGTTGTACTATGTATGTATAACTATTCGTTCCTGGAGGCACCAT
>JAYFQB010000315.1:0-4749 GCA_034927385.1 Anaerolineaceae bacterium
ACTGTGTTCATGATGTCCGTTCCCTCCTGAACATCAACATGCGCGAACACGTAGAAATTGACCCAATCCCCTGGAGCCAGGTCGCCCAACTGCCAGACCACCTCGTTTCCATCAACCGTCTTCGCAAAACCAGAGGTGTCACTAAGATAGGTTAATCCCGGCCCAAGAGTGTCAGTGATGATGGCATTCACTGCCGGTGCATTACCCTCGTTACGATACTGAATGTTGAAGGTGGCATTCCCTCCTTCGCCTGGTTCGCCCCCCTCCATCCACTTATTAATGTGTAATCGCGGAGCAGGATATCTGAATTCACCAATTATCTTGTGGCCTGCGGCTTCGTAATAGGCAACCATCAGGTTGGAAGTTTCATTAAGATTGTAGCCATCACCACTCCAGTCGCACAAATACAAATCGGAGCCGGTTGGCAGTACCCAATCCTCCTTATTTGGGGGAGCGTTCCAGTCCCAAATCTCACAACTGACTCTTACCTCATCGCCTTGCGGCAGCCATTCTGCGTCTACCGTACCGCTGACTGTATCACCCGTAAGATCCAGATCTGCGGTAACCGTACCAATCTTAACCTCCGCGGTAAAGGTCCCGCCATCCACTTCGCCAAGGATGGTATCTCCTGGCAAGATATCTGGATGATAGGGAATCCAGGCCGCGCCTTCCATGTTGGTGGAAAAGCCTGATGTGCTGCCCCAACCTTCAATATACCCGGAGGTTAGGGTGATATGCGCTTTTTCATCTCCAAGGTTATCCAAAACCTGTAAGAATATTTCATGATCGGGTTCGTAATTCCCTTCAATCCAATTGTGGTCATACTGAATTCTCAATATCAATTCATCCGTATAGGCATTATGAACACTGTAAACCCAATTTCCGCTTGGATCACGATAAGTAACTGCGATTTGCTGGTCAGGCTGCACATCCCACTCCCCTGTCCAATCACAGGCAAAATCACTGACGCCATCTGGTAGAACTGTCGTTTCCCGGCCGTTCGTACCATCTGGAGCTCCCCATGGATGACACTGGACGATGACAGGCACCTCTGGATCCAGCCAGGGCGCAGTAAGTGTTCCTGTAAAAGCATCTGTTTCTGCGCTTAACGCACCAGCAAAAGTACCCAACTGGACTTGGGCATAATATGTGAAACTATCGACTGTAACCTCGCCAAAGACCCAGTCTCCGGGTTGAATATCCGGGCGGGCAGGATCCCAAACCACTCCATCCACATTAGTGGAGAAGCCAGTTTGCCCTCCCCACCAGGGAATTTCAAAGGTTGTCAGCGTGGTGGTGGCTTTTACGGTTACGCCGTCACTTTCAGTCACAGTAAGGTCAACCTCGTATCCAGGCGGATAATTACCTTCGATCCAGTCGTGATCATAATTGACGTTCATCAAAAGATCAGCTGTGAGATAATGCTGGTTCATATCAACCAGCACATCATCCACAAAATCATTAAAGTAGATATTGCCTTCCCCAGCTTGAGGGACGTCAATTGGTATTTCAGGGGTGGATTGGAGCATGAATGTACCATCTGAAGCGGTGTTCACCTGGTATTCCATGCCATCCCACCACGTCCGAATAATGACCCAGTTTTCAGATCTTCCTCCAATTTGTCCTGAAACTGTGTCCTGAACTGAATTAGCAATCGAGGTTAAGGGCTCGGCTACAGAATAGGTTAGCGAGTATCCGGTATCCATAAAAACAGTGATCGCAGAACCAGGATTGATGTCCTGAGCTTCATGGATACCCCAGCAGCTTGGACAGTTGGGATCTTCGAAGTAAGCCTGGATAGGTTCACTGCCATCGATGCTGATCGTAATATTGGATCCTGGGAGAGCCTCGCCCCACATCCAATCCTGACGGCCATCATTTAACCAGTGACCAAGCTTGTAGAGTTCCCCCAGGCGAACTTCGGTATGAACCTTATTGCCATCCGATGCAGTGAAGATCAATGATAAGGTGTCACCCTGATGCAGATCGAAGCCATAGTAATCTGTTTGAAGGTAGAAAGTAGAGAGGTTATTTGCTGGAATGAAGGAACCAAAACTCTGATCATCACGCTGGGCATCTATGCGCAATAAACCCTGTGGCCCAACGCCGCTGATCTCGTTGGTTTCATAATCTCCAGTAATCTCCAGGACAGGCACGATCATCTCCCCTGACCAGCCGCTTACACTGCTGACAGCCACTTTCATACCGGGCTCAAGCGTGTACCCTCCAAAGTTGGAAATCCAGAACTGGTATGGGTCTCCATTAGTATCCTCGCTGGTTATGACCAAGGGTTCAGTCGCACTTTCGTTTTCATACAGGCTCACCGTGACCAGATCATCAGGAATCGCAACCCAGCCACTAACCGCATTGGAACTTAAGACTACATCAAAAAAGGATAATGCTGGTTTGCCCCATGGGTAGTATGTATTACCGTTTCCGAGAACATTGTAATGGGTGAATTGAACTGTCAGCCCGTCAACCACATCAAAATTAGTAAAACTGGCAGAGAATTCACCCGAAGCAATTTCTGAATTATAGGTCGCTATGCCATATAGGGGATATTGGTCAGAAAAGTCATGAATAAGGTTTACTTCGAATTCACCATCCGGAAAACCCTGCCCGCTGATTGTCTCAGCAGTCGTGTCATAATCCCAATCAAAATTGATCATATCAACAGATTCGGACCAGTCAGATCCGTTGGATAGCGTGGCGATGTCGCCAGGATCAATATTGATCGGTCCCCATTGACCATTGGGATCTCTGATCAGGAAACACACGTCGTAATCATTACCAGCGTTCGATATCCATCCGGTTTCACGAACGTAATCAATGCTCCCATCACCGCCCTTATCCAGGCTGACAACGATCGGTTCGTAAGGGGCATCCAGGCGTCCCATTACGCAGTCTTGATTGGTAAGCGGATCTTGCAAGACGTCAATGTACGGCGCACCACTCAGGATTTGGGTCTGGTTGCCTGCTTCGTCGGTCGCAATCACTAAAACACTATCGTATGCTTTCAAATCTTCCGGAGAAAAGTTGATCAAAAAACCGGAACTATCAGCAATGCTTGTTTTTTGTGAATAATGATACGATTCGCCCTGCAATTGCCAGAGAACGGTTCGAATTGACGTGCCATTCTCTGCTTCGCCTTGCAGGTTGTCAGTTGAAGAATTAAAGACAAAATTTCCAAGTGGTGCGACTGTCGTGGAAAGCGTAGGTCCACCAGAGAGTTCCACGGTGACAAGATCCCCATAATTCATACCTTCGGTCATAAGAGAGTAGTATCCAAGCGGCCAGGTCGCAAATGTGTCCCCAGTTGAGCGCACTTCGGGTCCTGAGCCAACATAAACTGTGACGATCACATTTTGACCTTTGGAGGTGTAGCCCTGGATGCTGTTCATCTGGTGCACCATGAACACTTCCTGCGGGATTACATAATCGCGGACATTCACACCAGATTGCTCAAAATCAAGTGCAGCGACGCTTTCTGCGCCAAGGGTGAATCCAATATCTGCAATTTCAAAAAGACCTGTCCAATCAGTAATCCCTGAACCAGTCGGTGCACCTTGTGCGGGCTGCATGCTTCCAACATAAGGAATAAACTCACCCAGGTTGGCAGTTACAACCACACCTTCGCCAGCACCGGAGAGCGTGCCTCGGATCAGGTTCTCGTCTACAACGATGTGAGTATCATCAAAGCAATTGGGAGCCAGGGATGCAACAGGTGAGCCTTCCACGCTGATGCTGATCGATGTGCCGCAATCAATCCCAATCTGATGCCCATCAGTATTATGCCAGATCGGCGTCCAGAAGAAACCAATGCCATCCGCCACAGCTGAACCATAACCAAGGATGTCATATGCCACCTCAACCAGCTGACCAGGCTCCACCCAACCCATCACGACGTCATAGGTCAAATCGATTGTGATCATTCCTGCAGGTAGATTGTTGATCATCGCCTGTGTGGGCTGGCTTAAGCCTGAACCAAAAACAGCTTGCCTTGAAGGATCTGGCATTAGGGTTGAAGGATCATTCATATCGATAAGTTCCAGTAATTCCGGATAACCAACAGGTGAATTCTGTTGAATCATGCTGGTTCTGAGTTGGAAGTGCTCGTCAACTGGCGGCGGATCAGCCTCTTCCTGGTTTACTATAGAGGTAGGTTGTGCCTGGATTTCAACATCAGGTTGATCTATTACCAATTTTTGGGGGCTTGCGGATACAGACGTCACCACAAATCCAGCAAGCAGAAATAAGACAAGTAAATGTTTACCTACATTTTTTGACCTCATTGTTAACTCCATTTTTTGTGATTATAAAGGAACGCTAAGTATAACCGCTACAGACGGTTATTGACAACGAAAAAGTGTGTGATCGAAATGGGGAAATGACCTGCGTTGAAGGCGTAGTGGACACCAAAACATCGAGGAAATAGCACGGTCTTCAAATTACCTTTCCTGCGAAAAGTGACTTGGATCGATCCTAATAGGATCTCGAGAGGTTATTATTGGAAATACTGATTTTTGTGTACTTTAAATGTTGTTACACAAATACATTATACACAATTAATACCATCAATTCAATGTTTATTTGAGTTTTTGACTAATCAAAATTTGTAGGATTGTCAATCATCTTGGACACGCTGAGCTAAAAAAGAAACAGGGGAAATGAAGCCCAAAGGTTTCATCGGAATACGGTTAGAGCGGTAATTATGACGTTTCAGTTGTGTTCTAAAATCCGAGAAGGAAT
>JAYFQB010000054.1:0-2603 GCA_034927385.1 Anaerolineaceae bacterium
GTTCTGCACCTTGGCGAACTGTTCCTTTGTGCTCAGAGCAGCCGAGGCGCGGTACGCCAATTGCTGGTAAAACTGGATCTCTTCCTGGTCAAACCAGTGGTTTTGTTCAAATCCGACCCAGAGCACGCCTTGGGCGCTGCCGTTATCGCGCAGTTGCAGCGCGGCAATGGATTGCGGATGCGGCGTGCCTGTCATCAGCCCAAAATATTGGTCCACTTTTAGGTCACTCAAAATCAGTTGATCCTGATCCCCAATTTTCTCGAAAATCAGCGTGTCCAGGTAGGCATACAGCCTGGTATTCTCGCCCTGCCCAAGGCGCTTCCGCAACTCTCCCCGGCGGTTTTCTGGCGTTTTCTCCAGAAGTATCAACCTTGCCGAAGAAGCTTCCCGTGTCAGTGCTGCCCGTAGGATCGTTGTGAGCACGATATCGTATCCCTCACGGGAGTAATGGGAGGGGTCCAGCGAAAGCAATCTTGCCTGGACGTCGCTGCGGGACTGCAAATTCGCCCGCAGTTTCTCCAAAGCCACGAAAAGCGTTCTTTCATTGCCTGAAAGTACCGCGGGCGGAATTATTTCTTCGTAATCCCCATTCGCCAATTCCTGAATGCGTTCCATCACTTTGTCATAGATATCTGGCGAGTTAATCGTCTTGATGAAATCAGCGGGGTGCCAGTCTGAATTCAACCAGTACACAAACGCCCAAACGACAGAGGAGCTGATCAGAACCTCGGGTAAGTGGCTAAAGGTCAGGATAAGAATCTGTTCGAGGATAACTACAACGCTGCGTTCATTAAAAACCAAAGCATGGGTGAATTGAGCAAGGATTATGACCGGCACACTCAGCAAAAATGACCAAAATACCTGCGCGACAATATGCTGTTTCCAGTCGCGGTGCCACATGGCTTTTTGTCGGGAGAGAACCCAGGAAAAAGCAAGCCCGAGGCTGGCATAGAAAAAAACTACCATCGGATCCTGACCCAGCCGAAAGACCTGGACCAGTCCGGTAGCCGCTCCAAGAATCACAGCCTGCAGAGGACCCACCAATCCCACCGCCAACAGAATTGGCAGCGCGCTTAGAACCAGGACCACAGGCTGAGCGTTCTCCCCTGTGAGGGTCAAAAGTTCCCCGTCAAACGGAGCAATATGCAAAAAACTAAGCGGGAAGATGAGCAGAGCCAGAAAGACAAACCATTTGAGCTCAACCACCGAATAATGCACGTCCCAGCGCTGCAATTTCCAAACCGCCAAAAAGGTGGAAATCGTGAGCAGTGCGGGCAAAATCCAACTTACTCCTGACAATTGAGCCAAAGGCATTTGACTTGCGGTACTAATCAGGGAGGAAGGTGGCAAATTCATAACGTTTAAATTATAGCATGCCTATGCCCCTCACCGCCTGTTTTCCGTGTTATGCAGATAGTTTCATGCGCTTTGTTAACCTAAAAAAAGCGGAATGAAATCCGCTTTTCCCTTAACTTTCTTTTGTTTTTTCGTTTAAATTAGATAAAACCGCTATCCACGCTTTTGCAGGATGTCCATGACGAGCTCAACGACGTTATAGACCGTCATTCTGTCCGAGTCGATCACGATGGCGTCATCCGTGGCTCTCAAAGGGGCAACTGCCCTGCCCGAGTCGATTTCATCGCGATGACGCAGAGATGTGATTACATCTTCGAGGCATGCGTCTTTTCCATGGCTGAGGTCCTCAATATAGCGGCGCTGCGCCCGTACTTCAACAGACGCGTCCAGGTAGATCTTCAGATCAGCATCCGGCAAAACAACTGTACCGATATCCCGCCCGATCATGACGATTTTTCCCTTTTCGGCGATTTTTCGCTGTTGGAGCGTCATTGCCTGGCGCACGCCGGAATAGACAGATACTTCCGAAACAACCGCGTTGACTTTCGTGCTGCGAATGTCCCAGGTGTGGTCTTCACCATTGATCATGACGTCAAATTGCCTTCCATCCTGGCTGCTGGCAGGAAGGATGTCGATTTCGATGCGCTGCGCCAGGCTGCTGATCTGAGCTTCGTCAGAGATGTTCAAGCCTTCTTTCAATGCCTGAAAAGCCACCGCCCGATACATGATGCCAGTGTCGAGGCACATGTATCCGATTTTGTTGGCTACAAGCGTTCCAATGGTAGACTTCCCTGAAGCGGCAGGTCCATCAATGGCAATGTTTCGAGGCAAGTTCTGAAGGTTTAGTTGGCACACGGTCAATTAGCTCCTGTAAAAAGGTTTAGTCGAACCCAGAGGATACCACTTGTCGAGGTCATGGGCAGGGGTTCCCCGAGAAGTGTCTCCAGGAAACGAATGGGTTTTACCATCGGTTGGTCAATTTGTCGATAAAGCACCACGTTTCGACCGCGATACTCATCGGCAGCGGAAAAACTCTGCTCAGCGGTAGAGAGCACAAGGTCAGCCTGTAACACGCTTTTCGAGCTTTCCCAGTCATCCTGATACCTAAAGAACCAGGAAAAATCGGGCTTAAGATCGCCCAGATCATAGGTAATTTCAGCCTTATCAACCATTCCGTTCCGGTCAATTTCATGAACAGCCGCGGCAACATCGTTATTAGGCAGCAGAATCGGTCCTGCCAACACACT
>JAYFQB010000077.1:0-2768 GCA_034927385.1 Anaerolineaceae bacterium
AAACGGCACCTTCACCCCCGGAACGTTCACTTATAACACAGAAAATGGCGGCGTTGGTCTGGCTCCCTACCATGATACCGAGCCCGATATCCCCTCAGAGGTGATTGCCCAACTAAACAACGTTGCGGCAGGAATTGCCGATGGCAGTGTGAACGTCTGGCAGCCATTTTACACAAACTTTATCTATCTACCGGCTTTGCTACGCTAGAGTCACCTTTGAACAAAAAAAGAGGTCGGCAATTTTTTGCCGACCTCAAAGTCATCTTTTATCTCATTGACCCTTACCGAGTCGTTGCCCGACCCGGTCGAATGCATCCAACGCCTGCTCGAGGTCATCCTGGCTGTGAGCAGCGGAAATCATGACACGGATGCGTGCCTTACCAACCGGCACAGTTGGAAAACCGAGTGAACCCGCAAAAATACCTTCTTCCAGCAGTTCACAGCTAAAGCGCCGTGCTAATTGCACATCACCCAGCATAACAGGCGTAATTGGGGTTTGGGTCATGCCGGTATCAAAGCCGAGTTTTTTCATTTCCGCCTGGAAGAAGCGCGCGTTTGCCCATAAACGGTCCACAAGCTCGGTTGATTCTTCCAACAGATCCACAGCCGCCAGGCAGGCAGCCACATCTGGAACGGTCACCGCCGAGGAGAACAGGAATGGTCGGCCGCGTTGGCGCAGCCATTCGATAACTTTAGCGTTACCAGCCACCACTCCGCCGACCACGCCAAAAGCCTTGCTAAAAGTGCCGACTTCAACGTCCACCTGGTTGTGGAGCTTGAAATGGTCCACGATACCGCGTCCGCCTTCCCCCAGAACGCCTTCGCCGTGAGCGTCATCAACCATGGACATCAGGTCAAATTCTCTTGCAACTTCCACGAGTTTGTCGAGGGGGGCGTAATCGCCGTCCATCGAGAACACGCCGTCGCTGATAATCAAACCGCGCCGATAGCTGCCGGCAGCCTCCTGGATAACCCGTCTGAGGTCGGCGGGGTTACAATGCGCGTAGCGGTGGATCTTTGCCCCCGAGAGGCGGGAACCATCAATAATTGAGGCATGATTGAGTTCGTCGGAAAAAATTGCGTCTTCCTTACCCACGAGAGCGGGGATGGTGGCGCCGTTGGCAGTAAAGCCGGACTGGAAGGTGATTGCCGCTTCGACATGCTTAAACTGAGCCATGCGCTGCTCCAGTTCGAGATGCAGGCTCATCGTGCCGGCGATCGAACGCACTGCGCCAGGTCCCACGCCATACTTCTGCATCGCTTGAATTGCCGCTTCAACCAGCCTGGGGTGGTTCGCCAAACCCAGGTAATTATTGGCACAAAAATTCAACACCCGCTTTCCATTGATCACCACAGAGGCTCCCTGAGGAGAATCCATCGTTGGAATGGTGTTGTAAAAGCCAGTCTGCTTTAAATTTGCCAATTCTTCATCGATCCAGGTTAATTTATCCGTCATTCTTACCTCTTTCTCTGTTAATTAACCAAATTATACCCGTGCTCAGAGGGTCTGAACGCCTTTTACATCTCAAACGGTATATAATACGAAGACCGAAAATAAACTCTGGAGGTTGCCATGCAAATTGTTTCATGTGTAGATTATGCTGATATGAGCCGCAAAACCGCCCGCATCATCGCGGCGCAGGTGCAGCTTAAACCGTTCAGTGTGCTCGGGCTTGCAACCGGCTCCACCCCAATCGGTACGTACAAGGATGTTATCCGCTTCCACAAAGACGAAGAGGTGGATTTCTCTCATGTGACCACGGTCAACCTGGACGAGTATTACGGTCTGGCTCCCACCCACGAGCAAAGCTACCGTTTCTTCATGCAGCACAATCTCTTTGACCACATCAACATCTCCCCGGAAAAAACCCATGTCCCTGATGGGCTGACGAAAGATGTCGCCAAGACCTGCGCCGAATACGACAACCTTGTAACTTCCCTTGGCGGAACGGATATCCAACTGCTTGGGATCGGCGATAATGGTCATATCGCCTTCAACGAGCCAAACGCCTTTTTCTTTGCTTCCACCCATCTTGTGGACCTGACGGAAGAAACCATCACTGCCAACGCGCGTTTCTTTGAAAGCGAGGCGGAGGTTCCTCGGCAGGCAATCACCATGGGCTTGCGCTCGATTTTGAGCGCGAAACTTATCCTGCTTTTGGCAAGCGGTTCCAACAAAGCCGCCGCTATCGCTGGGATGATCAACGGACCGATCGATCCTCAGCTTCCGGCGTCAATCCTGCAGTTGCACCAAAATGTGATGGTGATTGCTGATAAGAAGGCGCTCGCCTTAATTTGAACTAATTAATTCCTCTTTTTCGTTCTTTGGATCACTTTACGTGATCTTTTCGGTGTACCCTGCCAAGTTACGCAGTAATTCCAACTGCCCAACATGGTAGGCGTGGTGAAATTCCAAAAAGAACAACATCCAGCCAAGGCGGGTGGGACCTTTAAAGCTGACCACTTCCTTGTTAAAATCAGCATCCGTCAGCGGAGCGATTTTTTCCGCCACCATGCCGTGCGCCAGGTCATAAACTTCCATTAGCTCAGCTTTAGTCATCAGGTTAGGCTCGGGTCCCAAAACTGGTTCAGATCCATAGCCAAAACGGTCCAGTTTCGCCAGTTTTTCAGTCTTTTCTTCTCCCAAAAGGCTTAGGATCGAGACCAAATTGTTTGCCAGGTGTCCCAAAGTCCACAACATGCAGTTGCCGCCGTTGGGGGGCTGGATGAGCATTTCAGAGTCGGTCATTCCTTCCGACTGCTCTCCA
>JAYFQB010000016.1:0-23161 GCA_034927385.1 Anaerolineaceae bacterium
TGTTCCCAAACACGGGGGTTGGCGCGAGCTGGAACAAACCGCGGTTTATGCTTGTGGGTGAGAAATCTGGCGTCAGCATTTACAAGGAACCGGACGAATCCAGTGTGATTCTCTACCAGCGTCAATACATGGATATCATTAACGTCTATGAAGAGGTCATCGGTCCAAACGGACCTGCCTGGAACCCAAAGTGGTATCGCTGTTGGGGTGGGTTTGTGTTCAGCGGGCTGCTCTACGAGGTCAAATACGATCTAAACGAGCCCTCAGCCCCAAAACGCGCCTCTGGACAACTTGCTGAGGTTACCGTCCCTTACACCCGTTCGCTCCATTTTCAGGGGAAAGATGGCTGGGTTCCGCTTTGGATGTACTTCTATCGCTCAACGCATTGGGTGGTCGATGTCGTCCAGGGACCGGATAAACAACCCTGGTATAAGATAGAAGACGAACTTGGACACACAGAAACCATCGTCCGAGCGGAACACTTACGCCTTATCGGCGATGAAGAATTCGATCCCCTTTCCCCGGATGTGCCTGCCGGCGAGAAGTCGATTGACGTCTCGCTCCCCCTGCAGCGATTGCAGGCATTTGAGGGCGACACATTAGTGAAAGAGTTTAAAGTTTCCACAGGATTTCCAACTGGCGAAGGGCTGTATTCCATCAAGACGAAAATGCCCTCAAAACACATGGGTAATGCCGTCCTAACCAGTAATGTTCGCGAAAGAATCTGGATGGGTGTACCCTGGACCTGCTTCTTTGAAATGGAAATCGGGTTGGCAACCCACGGAACATTCTGGCACACAAACTTCGGCACGCCAATGAGCGCCGGCTGTATCAACATGGCGAACGACGAAGCCAAATGGATCTACCGCTGGACCCTACCCCAGGCTGGTCCCGAGGAATGGGCGAAACACGGCTGGGGCACGTATATCAGAGTCCATAAGTAATTACACAAATTCCTGAAACACCTGGTTCCCAAGCAGCACCCCTCCCCTTGTGAGCACGAGGTGTGGACCATCGGGGAAGTTCCGCCATTCTGCCAGTTTCCTGGCGATAATTCGCTCCAATTCTCGTGGGAAAACCTCCTGAATCGTTACCCCGTATCGCAGCTTGAACGCAGGCGCGGAAACCCCCTCCCTGGTCAGGCGCAAGCCGAGCATCATAGTCTCCTGTTGCATCGTGTACTCGTCAAGACGAATCGTTTCATCTGCCGCCGGATAAGCCTCGCTCCCCTCCGGTTTTAGCCTGCTCATTCTTTGGATATACCCTTCGACGGACGCCACGTTGGCTACGCGCAGTTTATTCAGGCAGCTGTGCGCCCCAGCTCCCACGCCAAGATAGGGTTCGTTTTCCCAATAGACCTTGTTGTGTTGGGCTTCAAAGGCATTGCTTCTTGCCCAGTTTGATATTTCATAATGCCCGAAGCCAGAATCAGCGAGAGAGTCAACCGCCAGTTCAAACATATCCGCACTCAAATCATCAGATGCAGGTTGAATCCTGCCTGCCTGAACGTCGTCGAAAAGCTGCGTCCCCGGTTCAAGGATTAACGAGTAAAGCGAAAGGTGGTCCGGCTCCAGCGCGATAGCCTGCCTAAGGTTTTCTTCCCAATCCGTGAGGCTTTGCCCGGGAAGACCAAACATCAAATCGAGGCTGATATTCGCGAACCCTGCTTTCCGAACCGATCTGACCGCTTCCACCGCCTGGGCTGGGGTGTGGATTCTTCCAAGCAAGGTGAGATCCCGCTGCGCGAAGGATTGAACCCCAATACTCAATCGGTTCACGCCAGCTTCGAGCAAGCTTTCGGCATAGCCAGGTGAAAGCGTCCCCGGGTTGGCTTCAAGAGAGACTTCCGCATTCTTATCCAGGCTGAAGCTGCCGCGAATAGTATCTATCAGCCCCCCAATCCATTCATGCTTCATCAGCGAAGGCGTGCCCCCGCCAAAAAAGACCGTGTCTGCTTTAGTCGGCAGGTGCTGAATGTGGTCTGCCTGATACCTTAATTCTGAAACCAGCGACTCAAAATAAGCCAGCATCAATTCGTCTTTTCCGGCATACGTGATAAAATCACAATACTTACACCTTCTGCGACAGAAGGGAATATGGAGATAGATACCAAACATTGTGCCAATTGTACCAATGTCCGTTGGCTCGGTTAACAGAAGCTTATGAAAAAAGTCCAAACTGAAAAGTATACCAGAGGGAACCAAACCTGCCCGGTTTGCGGCACCCGAATCTCAGAATCCGCAACTCGCTGCCTTGTGTGTGGAACCGCGCTTGACGGAACCGCTACCGCCAAAAAAGAACGACCGATAGATTCGAAACGAATCCCGGAAGTGAAGATGAACCTCGGCGCGCTGATCGGACTCGGTGTCCTCATTCTCGCGTTAATCGGCGTGGTGGCATTTTTAGCCATCAGTCAGATGCGCGGCGGAAACGCTGCAACCTCCGTCACTGATGAACCCACCCAAACATCAACCCCCACGATGACGCTCACCCCAACCAACACTCCAACAATGCCTGCCGAGCCCACCTGGACTCCTTTACCTCCCTTAGACTATGTCGTCAAGGCGAACGAGACCTGTTCGGACATTGCCGCCCAATTTCATGTATCCGTCCAAAGCATCATCCTTGCAAACAACCTGGGCACGGACTGCCTGCTCAGCGAAGGTCGCTCACTCCAGGTCCCCCAGCCAACGTTAACCCCTTCCCCAGTTCCTTCCGCAACGCCGGAAGCAATCGGAGTTAACGCCGACATATGCACCAACACCGTCTCAATCGTGGTTTCTTCCAGCGATACGCTTCAGGGCATTGCGCTGAACTACAATGTTTCGATGAAAGACATTCAGGATTTCAACAACCTAAGCGGCACTACCATCCGCCAGGGTGACACACTGATCATCCCCCTGTGCGACCGGCTTCCAACCCCGGGACCAACCCTAACCCCCACGCCGTTGCCGCCTTACCCAGCGCCAAACTTGCTGCTTCCTCGATCAGGCGCTGCCTTTGCCGCAACGGATGAAACCGTAACCTTGCAATGGGCTGCTGTGGCGGCTCTGCAATCAAACGAGGTTTACCGCGTGAAAGTGCAGGACCTCTCTTCAGTGGAAGAAAAAATCCTGGTCGAATATGTTTCCGACACCAAGCTGATCCTACCTTCATCCTTCCGCCCAACGGATGGCAACCCCCACATTATGCAGTGGACTGTGACCGTCGCGCGGCAAGTGAACCAGGATCCCAAGAATCCGATCTACGAAGAAGCCGGCGCGGAAAGCGTGTTCAGGGTCTTTAGTTGGATTGGCACAGGCACCCAGTCCACCACTGCGCCATAGACTAATTTACAGTCCGCAAGACATCGTTTCGAGGCAATGGGTAGCTGATATCGCGGCAGCTGCCCCCATGCCGGCTGAGGTAATGACCTGCCTAAAGTGAGGGTCCGCAATTTCACCCGCGGCAAAGACGCTGCGTTTGCTCGTTTCCATATGCCTGTTTATTTTTATTGTGCCGTCCGATTCAAGCGCGAGCTGACCCTCAAAAAGCTGTGTGTTCGGGCTATGCCCGATGAAAATGAACAAACCTTCCGTGGGAATAATACTGGTTTCACCAGTTTTTACGTTTTCCACCACAAGCTCATCCACGCCCTCGCCGCCAGTGACCTCCTTGACAACTGTGTCGAAAATGAAACCAATTTTTGGGTTGGTCCGGGCACGGTTTTCGAGGATCGCGCCGGCTCGCAGGGTATCCCGCCGGTGAATAATCGTTACGCTATGGGCAAAGCGGGTTAAAAATATCGCTTCCTCGAGCGCGCTATCTCCGCCGCCCACCACATGGATATCTTTATCCTTGTAAAACCATCCGTCACATGTTCCGCAGTACGAAACCCCTCTGCCGATAAATTCCGTCTCTCCGGGGACGTCGAGCCGTTTGTTGTTTGCTCCCATGGCGATGATCAGAGCATCTGCCGTGTAATCGCCTCTATACACGCTGACCGTGAACGGATGCTTGGAAAGGTCAACCGATTGGACCTCATCGAACACAAAATCAGTACCAAAAACCTTTGCCTGTTCTTCAAAAAGTTGCCCAAGCTGCATCCCGCCGATACCATCCGGGAATCCAGGGTAGTTCTCAATGGTATGGGTCAGAGATGCCTGCCCATAAAGGACCATACCAGTAATCACCAGAGGTTTCAACTCTGCCCTGGCGCCATAAATTGCGGCTGAAAGTCCTGCGGGTCCTGCTCCAAGAATGATCAATTGTCTGTGTTCAATAAAAGCCATTTGTTAACCTCTTCTGCTGTAAGTTCATCTTCAGCAGTTATTTCCAGCCCATTGGTCAAACCGAAATCCATTCCGAGCGTCAACGCGTAAAAGACATCAGCCCGATCAAAAGCCTGGGGTTGATTATCCCTGAATCGCTCGCTTTTTTCAACCACTCTATGCACAAACTGTTTATGATGAGGAAATTCACCCATCAACATGCTTCAAGTATCACCTATGCTAACACGATTTTGTGCCAAATGGCATATAATCATCAAAAATATTCGAGGGATGAACATGAACAGAACCCAACAAGCAATCCAGGATTTTGAAAACACCGAATCTGAAAAAATGCAGACTTTGGATGCCTTTCTGCGCATTCCATCAGTCTCTGCCGACCGTGAAATGAAACCCCACATGCTGGAAGCAGCAGAATATCTGAAATCCATTTTTGCTAAGCTCAGCATGGATACTGTGGAAATCTTCCCGACCAACCTACATCCAATCGTTTTTGCCGAAAAACGATCCAGTCTGCCCGACGCGAAAACGCTCCTGATTTATGGTCATTACGACGTGCAGCCGCCAGATCCACTGGAGTTATGGACAACCCCGGCTTTTGAGCCCGCCATTCGCGGTGAGTACCTCTACGCCCGCGGCTCCTCCGATATGAAAGGTCAGATCATGGCAACGGTCTTCGCCTTGGAGAGCGTCTTAAGAACCGGCGAGCTTCCGCTCAATGTCAAGTTCCTTCTTGAGGGCGAGGAGGAGGTTGGTTCGCCATCTTTCGACAATTTTGTCGAACAACATGCTGACATGCTCAAATGTGACATGATCCTCAACCCAGACGCGGGCATGATCAACAAAGACACCCCCACCATTGTTACCGGACTGCGTGGAATGGTTTATTTTGAAGTGCGCATTGATGGTCCCAAAATGGATCTCCACTCCGGTCTTTTTGGAGGAAACGTCGCCAACCCCGCCAACGTCCTGGCAAAGATCATCGCCCAGTTGCACAATTCGGACGGATCGGTGGCTATTCCCGGTTTCTATGACCATGTGAGAGTCCTGACGGACGAAGACAAGCGAAAAATTGCTTTGAACCCCACCACCGAAGACGATCTTCTGAATGTAACCGGAGCGCCGGCTGTTTATGGCGAACAAGGCTTCACCATGCTGGAACGGCAGGGAGCAAGACCAACGCTGGACGTGAACGGGCTCTATTCCGGTTTCATCGGCGAAGGCGCAAAAACCATCATCCCGGCTTATGCCAAGGCAAAAATTTCATGCCGCCTTGTTCCGGACCAAAAACATGCAGAAATCTACGAGCTTGCCGAGAAATACATTCGCTCGCTTGTGCCGCCAACCGTAACCGTCAGCTTCATCAAGCATTCCGGCGGTCCATCCTACCTGGCGGAAGACGCTCCGGGTTTGGATCATTTCATCAAAGCATTTGAAGACACCTGGCAAAAGAAAGTGGTCTTCAAACGTGAGGGCGGAAGCGTCCCTGTTGCAACGGTCATGCAGGAACTGCTCGGGGTAAAATCGATCCTCAGTGGGCTCGGTATGCCCGATGATGCCATCCACTCCCCCAACGAGCACCTTCACCTGCCCACCTGGCACAAAGGCATCCAGGCTTATATTCGTTTCCTGACGAGTTTCGGATCGTAAGCATGCCAACCAACCAAAAAGAATTGCGGCTGCCTTCCTACGGCGGACAGGCAGTGATGGAAGGCGTAATGATGCGGGGCAAGGAGCATGTAGCCATGGCGGTTCGTGCCCCAGATGGTCAGATCCTCACCTATCAAGAGGCTCTTCCTCCCTTATACCGCTCCAAATGGATGAGTGTTCCCTTCCTCCGGGGAGTTCTGGGTTTGTGGGATTCCATGAACCTCGGCATGCGTTTCCTGACTAAATCCTCAAACATGGTCAACGGAGAAGATGAGCAAATTGAAGGTAAGGAGTTGGTGCTTACGATCTTACTCTCGCTCGTTTTGGGCATCGGTCTCTTTTTCCTGCTGCCAGCCCTCGTCAGCGGTTGGCTGGACGGTCCGCTCGGATTGGGAGGTTTAGGCAGAACCGGCGCCTGGCTGAGCAACTTGCTTGAAGGCTTGATTCGGCTGGCGATCCTGGTTGTATACCTGGTTGTGGTAGGCAGAATGCCGGAAATTCGGCGCGTTTTTTCCTATCACGGCGCGGAACATAAAACCATCAACGCCTTTGAAGGCGGGGCGGAATTAACCCCCGAAAATGTAAGTAAGTACACCCTCGTCCACCCGCGTTGCGGCACGTCTTTTATCCTTACCCTGGTGCTGATCTCGGTGCTGTTTTTCAGCCTCCTTGGACCCTTGCCTTTACTCTGGCGGTTGCTGACACGCCTGCTGCTTTTGCCGGTGGTCTCAGGGTTGGCGTATGAGTACATCCGCTTTGCTGCCAGGCATATGGACAATTCAGCTTTTATCCGTGCGCTGATTAAGCCCAACCTCGCCTTGCAAAAGCTGACCACGCGTGAGCCTTCAGAAGATATGCTCGAAGTCGCGATCAAAGCATTTACCCTTATGTACGAGGCAGAGCAGAAACCTAACCAAGGCACGCCTGCATGAAGCCCTGGCAGCAAACACTGACTGGTTTTTTGCTTGGGCTGGTGGTGGTCGGCGCCATTATCCTCATTGCATCTCCCCAGCGTGGGCAGTCGCTAACGCTCGTCACCGTTACGCCCAACCTGACACCGAACCCAACGTCCACGCTTAGCCTTATTCGTGTTCATGTGACGGGTTCGGTCAACTTCCCGGGCGTTTACTCGCTTCCAGAATCCGCCAGGATGGACGACGCGATTCAGGCGGCAGGCGGTCTGAAGGAAGGTGTTGATCCGGAGTGGTTCAACCTTGCCGCGGTTCTCACAGATGGGCAGAGGCTGTTTATCCCCGCCAGCCAGGAAGCCTTCCAGTCAACTGAGAACAAAAGCCTGTCAGTTTCAAACGCTGCCCTCATCAACATCAACACCGCCTCGATCGCCGAACTCGACAGCCTCCCAGGTATAGGCGAGGTAAAAGCTCAGGCAATTTTTAACTACCGCCAACAAAACGGGCTCTTTACCACGCTCGAAGATCTACTGAAAGTTCAGGGAATCAACAGCTCATTATTCGAAGAAATAAAGAGTCTGGTCACTCTCGGTGAGTAAGAAGCACGAAAGAAGAAGGTATAATAAATCCATGAACTTAAAAGAACGCCTGCAAGCCGACTTAATAAATGCCATGAAGACCCACGATGAAACCTCCAAGTGGGTTGTAAAAATGATCAAATCAGCCATCCAACTGGCGGAAGTTGCCAAAGGCGGCGAGCTTGATCAGGACGAGATTCTGGCAATCGTTCAGAAAGAAATAAAAACACGCGAAGAATCAAAGGCTGATGCCCAAAAGGCAAATCGCAAGGACCTGATTGACCAGGCTGACAAGGAAATTGCCGCCCTCAAAGCGTACCTGCCAGCCCAACTCAATCCAGAAGAATTGAAAGACCTTATCCGCGGCGTGATCGCCCAATGCAGCGCCACTTCCAGCAAAGACATGGGTGTCGTGATGAAGACTCTTCAACCGCTTTTGGCTGGAAGAGCCAGTAATGCCGAAGCAAGCCGCGTGGTGCGGGAACTCCTGGCAGGATAAACTCATGGCAATGACGTCAGCCAAAGAGAAAACAGGCGGATTGACCACCCAAGGTGTCAGTAAAGCCATCATTTTAATGGTCACATGCCTCTTAGCCTTTGGCTGCCTCGTGCTGCCAGATATCATCAGTGACCAGAGTGAGGCAGTTGCCATTGGACAGGTCGCGCTTCAGGAGATCACGGCGCCGTTTTCAATCACATTCGAATCGAAGGTCCTGACAGATCAGGCGCGAAAAGAAGCCGCGGCAGGCGTGGAACCGGTTTACCTCCCTGCCGATCCCAGCATCGCGAAAGCCCAGCTTGAGGCGCTTAATAACGTTCTCTATTTCTTTTCCTCCGTCCGTAACGACAATTTTTCGAGCCAATTGCAAAAAATCAACGACATGCGTTCAGCAGCAAACCTGGCTCTCACGGATGAAGCTTACGAAGCCATCCTTGAACTCTCAGATGAAGACTGGCAAGCCATCACCATGGAAGCAAACCGTGTGCTCGAGCTGGTCCTTCGCGACAGTATCCGCAATGATCAGATTGGGCGTGTGCGCGGCAACCTGCCAGCCGTAATCGATTTCAGCTTCAAGAGCGATCAAACTCAGTTAATCACAATGATCGTTTCACCACTGATCACCCCAACCAGCCTCTTCAGCGAGGAACAAACCCAACAAGCCAGGGAAAAAGCCCGCAATAGCGTGGAGCCCATCACCAGGCAAATCATGGCTGGCGAAGTGCTGGTTCGGCGAGGTCAAATCATCAGCGTTGCGGATCTCGAATCCCTGAACATCTTCGGTTTGGGCGAGCCCGAAAACCGCAATAGCCTGATGATCACCAGTGGAATCCTCGTTGCCCTCTGCGGTATCATCTGCGCGATGTACTACAACCGGCGCCAAAAATTGCAGATCCTGAACGAAACCAGATCCATGGTTCTCGTGGCTGGATTTTTTCTGTTTTTCCTGGCGCTGGCCCGTTTTATGGTCATTGACCGCACTGTTATCCCGTGGATTTACCCCATTGCTGCTTTTGGTTTGACAATTTCAATCGTCTTTCGCGTCGAAACCGGCATGCTTCTGAGCATGTTACTGGCAGTTCTGACGGTTTTCGGGCATCCAAGGGCGATGGAACTTGCGCTCTTTTACATCCTGCCAACCTTCGCTGGCATTTTCGTCATCGGTCGCGCGAGGAGAATAAGCTCATTCATCGGTGCCGGCGCGGTTGTAAGCCTGGTTGGAATCGCGTCTGTCCTCATTTTCCGCGTTGGCGATACCTTTACGGATTTGATGGGGCTAACATCTCTCATTGCCTCTGCCCTCCTGAACGGGCTCGCATCCGGCACATTGACCATTCTGCTTGAATATATCTTCTCACTCGTGCTGGACGTCCCCACAGCCCTGCAATTAATGGACATCTCCAGACCGGACCACCCACTGATGCAGCAGGTGCTGCAATCCATGCCCGGATCTTATCAACACAGCCTGCAAGTCTCAAATCTTGCGGAACAGGCAGCCGACGCCATCGGAGCTGACAGGCTCCTGGTCCGGGTCGGCGCGTTATATCATGATGTTGGCAAATCAGAAAACCCAGGTTTCTTTATCGAAAACCAAATCCGCGGCAATGTCGATCCACACGACAATATCTCCCCCGAAATCGCCGCCGCGACGATTATCAAACACGTCACCGATGGTGTCGCCCTCGCAAAACGCTACCGTCTTCCTTCCAGGATCATGGACTTCATCCTCGAACACCACGGAACAATGATGACCCGTTATCAATATGGCAAAGCCCTGGCTGCCGCGGAAAACCCCGAAGATGTTGACCCAGCGTTGTTTACCTATCCTGGTCCGTCGCCCCGATCAAAAGAAACCGCGATCCTCATGCTTGCCGATGGCACAGAAGCCAAATCCCGGGCGGAAAATGCACGCTCGGATGAGGAAATTATGGAGGTCATCAACTCGGTTATCAATGCTTGCAAAGATGCTGGTCAATTCGATAATACGGACATCACCCTGAAAGACCTGAACACCATCCGCCAATCCTTCTTCCTGACCCTGCAGCGGTCTTACCATCCCAGGATCCAATATCCGGAAGCCCGCAGAGGTAAAACCGAACCCGTGACCATCACCCCCCAAGCCCAAACCTCTGCTGAGGAATAACATGCTGACAGTTAAAACTCGCCAAACCCTTCGTAAAGAACTGGATAAAAAACGTTTGCTAAACGCCAGCTCAACTGCCCTTCGCTTTTTGGGGTATGAAACCGAACCGGACGTCACTCTCCAGATAACGGACGACCAGACAATCCAGGAGTACAACCTGATGTACCGCGGCGTGGACGAAGCCACAGACGTGCTCTCATTTGAGAATGGCTACACCGATCCAGAAAACGGCAGGCTCTATCTTGGTGACATCCTCATCTCCTTCGAAACAGCCAAAAGGCAGGCAGCCATCCGCAATCTGGACATGATGGCAGAGATTGAAATGCTTCTGGTGCACGGTATCTTACATCTTGCAGGCATGGACCACGCCTCTCGGTCTAAATGGGAAGAGATGTCCACCCTTCAGGATGCCATCCTTACTAACCTCAAAAATCCAATCCAAAAAAGCATCCACGAACCCCTTTAACCGCTAAATCACACCGCCCAGCATCCAGAATCCCCCAAATAAGGGAGGTGTTCTGGTTTCCCGGGGCAGTCTTTGGCATCCTCAACCGGGAAGGAACCCATTTGTCTGGTAAAATCCAACCAGGCGATCGTACGGATCTTTAGTTTCGCGCGATTCTATGAATATTGCCAAATAAAAAGGAGACTTTAGGAGTAAAAATGCATAAAGATTTCTTGGACATCATCGATTACACCCCCGAAGAGCTGCTGGCATTGCTCGATTTAGCTGTTGAGCTAAAGAAAGAGTACAAAGCCGGCGGCAACCAGCCTACGCTTAAAGGCAAAGTGTTGGCAATGATTTTTCAGAAGCCCTCACTGCGAACCCGCGTCAGTTTCGACATGGGCATGCGCCACCTCGGCGGCGACGCCCTCTACCTCTCACCCAACGAAATTGGTCTCGGAAAGCGCGAATCCATAGCCGACATTTCCCGGGTACTCTCCGGCATGGTCCACGGCATCATGGCACGCGTCTTCGAGCATCAGCATGTGCTTGAACTCGCGAAATGGTCTTCCATTCCGGTTATCAACGGTCTGAGCGATTACAGCCATCCCTGCCAGGCAATGGCAGATATCATGACCGTCTATGAGGAATTCGGCAAAATCAAAGATGTCAACATTACCTATGTGGGCGATGGTAACAACGTCGCTGTCTCCCTCATGCAGATTGCAGCCAAACTAGGCGCAAACTTCACAATCGCAAACCCCGCAGATTACGACATGCCCGCCCAGGCAATTGAAACCGTAAAGCCGATAGCCGCAGCCAGTGGAACCAAGCTGGCTTTCCTGCGCGATCCCCACGAAGCTGTCAAGGGTGCCCATGTAATCTACACCGACACCTGGACGAGCATGGGTCAGGAAGAAGAAACCGCAAAGCGCGAGCTGGTGTTCCCACCCTACCAGGTTAATGCCCGCTTGGTTGCCGAGGCCGACCCGGATGTCATCGTTATGCATTGTCTGCCCGCTCACCGCAACCAGGAAATCACAGACGAAGTCGCTGATGGTCCCCACTCACGGCTCTTCCCTGAGGCACACAACCGTCTGCATGCACAAAAAGCTATTCTACAAACACTTTTAGGAGAGAAATAAATGAATACACAAGACTACATCGAACTCGAAGATAATTACGGCGCGCACAATTACAAACCCCTGGACGTCGTGCTGTCTGAAGGTAAGGGCGTTTGGGTTTGGGACGTTGACGGAAAGAAATACCTCGACTGCCTGAGTGCCTATTCGGCTGTCAATCAGGGTCACTCCATCCGCACATTGTCAAAGCAATGGTCGATCAGGCACAAAAAATCGCCTTAACTTCACGTGCCTTCCGTAACGATAAGCTTGGGTTCTTCTATAAAAAGCTTGTGGACTTAACCGGTTATGAACGTGTACTGCCCATGAACAGCGGCGCCGAAGCCGTTGAGTCTGCCATCAAAGTTGCGCGTAAGTGGGCTTATGTTACCAAAGGCGTTCCCAAATACGAAGCTGAAATCATTGTCGCGGCAGGAAACTTCCACGGACGCACGGTTACCATTGTTTCTTTCTCCACTGAGAATTTTTACAAGGAAGCTTTTGGTCCATTTACCCCTGGTTTCAAAGTCGTGAAATACGGTGATATCGACGAGATGAAAGCCGCAATCACACCCAACACCGCCGCTGTCATGTTGGAGCCGATTCAAGGCGAAAATGGCGTGGTTCTCCCCCCTGATGGCTACCTGAAGGCAGTTTCAGACCTTTGCAAGGAAAACAACGTTTTATTCATCGCTGACGAGATCCAAACCGGTCTCTGCCGAACCGGCAAGTGGTTCGCTTCGCAGCATGAAGGCGTTCGCCCTGACATAACTGTGATCGGTAAAGCCCTTTCCGGCGGTATGTATCCGGTCTCAGCCGTTTTGGCTGATGACGCGGTTTTGGGTCTCTTCCTGCCCGGCGAGCACGGCTCCACCTTCGGCGGCAGCCCATTAGCCGCGGCTGTTGCTGTTGCAGCCCTCGAAGTTCTGGATGAGGAACATCTCGCGGATCGCGCGACAGAGCTTGGTGAGTACTTCATGGCGAAACTGCGCGAAATTAACGCGCCGATAGTCAAAGAAGTTCGCGGACGCGGTCTGTTGATTGGTGTTGAGCTCTATCCCGAAGCCGGCGGCGCCCGCCGCTATTGCGAAATGCTCCAGGAAGCTGGCATTCTCGCCAAAGAAACACACGACCACGTAATCCGCTTTGCTCCTCCGCTGATTATCGAGAAGGAAACTCTCGATTGGGCGCTTGAAATTATCGCGGACGTATTGAAAAGATAAGGAAGCACGCTATGTATCGGTTTGCCAAGATCGTCGCCACATTAGGTCCCAGCAGCTCAGATGAAGCTGTTCTGGTTGAGATGGTAAAAGCAGGCATGGATGTCTGCAGGTTGAATTTTTCGCACGGCTCCCACGAGGACCATGGCAAGAAAATCAAGCTAATTCGCAAAATCTCAAAAGATCTTGGCAAACCCATCTCAATTCTCATGGATCTCCAGGGGCCTAAACTCCGCATTGGAACCCTCCCTGAGGATGTCCTCAACCTTGAATCCGGACAAGAAGTCGCATTAAGTTCCCGCGAAGACCCCCAGAACCTACCGGAAGGAGTGGTTTTCATTCCTTTCGACGTGCCCAAGCTGCATGAGGTCCTGGTGCCTGGCAATCATATCCTCCTGGACGACGGTCAGCTTGAGTTCGAAGTGCTGCGTCTGGATGGAGATAACATCTTCGCCAAAGTTCTCCTCGGGGGAATCCTTAAATCGCACAAAGGTGTGAACCTTCCAGGCTCAAACCTCGATATCCCCGTCCTCACACCCAAAGACCTCGAAGATTTGAAGTTTGGGCTTGAGGCTGGGGTCGATCTGGTTGCGATTTCGTTCGTCAAAAAAGCCTCAGATATCGAAATGGTGCGTGATACTATGCGCAGCATTCTCGGTAATCAATGGTTACCCCCAATTGTCGCAAAACTGGAACGCCCCGAAGCTATTGCCAACCTCGAAGAAATCATCAAAGTTACCGATGGCGTGATGGTTGCCCGCGGTGATCTCGGTGTGGAAATGTCCCCGGCTTTGGTGCCTTCGGTCCAAAAAGAAATCATCAAAAAGTCAAACAATTACGGCAAATTCGTCATCACCGCCACGCAGATGCTCGAATCGATGATCAACAATCCCCGCCCAACCCGCGCCGAAGCGGCAGATGTCGCGAATGCCATTTTTGATGGAACAGACGCGGTCATGCTTTCAGCAGAATCCGCCGCGGGCAAATATCCGGTGCAAAGTATCCGCATGATGTCAAGTATCATTCTGGAATCAGAGCGCCATTCCGCGGATTGGGGACATCACAACATTCTTCAACCAGACATCTCAACCGATGATGTCATCACCATCTCACATGCCGCCCGCGACATGGCGCAGGATAAAGATGTCGCCGCCATTGTAGTCTTCACCCGCACGGGTCTATCGGCACTCTGGATCAGCAAAACCAAGCCAAACGTCCCCATTTTCGCCTTCACACCTGAAGCCGCCACCTACCAGTGGTTGGGTATTTGCTGGGGACTGACGCCATTCCGCGTGCCCCATGCCGACACGCTCGAAACAATGGTCACCCATGTTGAAACCGCGTTGGCTTCCGAAACATCGCTAAAGAGTGGCGATCAGGTGGTCGTAATCTCAGGTTTCCCTGTTGGGGCATTCTCCAGCCCTAATCTCGCCCTTCTTTACACTCTGAAGGGCTAACGGTTTGGGGTCTCCAATTAACATCAGGTACAACAAAAAAACCGGTCTTCCTCAGACCGGTTTTTTATTTGAACGAAACCAACTAAACCTAATAAAGTGACACGTTGATCGCCTCAAGCGATTCCCTGGATGGACGCAGCCGGTCAGAGGTGAGCCTGTTTAGCGGCTCATTCGGCAGATCATATTGCTCCTGAATGGTTGGCAATACCTCACAGAAGTAAATCAACCCGGTCGCAAAGTAATGGTTCTTATAAGACTCAGTCAACAGGTCCAAAGCCGCGCTGCGGTCGGTGGGATCATAATCCTTGTCGATCTTCTTCAACACCAAAACAGAACCGTCTTCCAGTTCGATCTCGCGATAGGTGCCTTCCTCGAAATTCTCAAGCCGCATATCCTCTCGTCGGCTAAAGTAAGAAATTCCCTGGATTGGGGCTTCATGCTCACGCCCCCAGGAATACGATTGCAGTGCTTCATCGCGGTTGTTAAACGTGACGCAAGGGCTGATCACGTCAATTACAGCAATTCCATTCTGAGAAAGAGCCGCCTTGATGAGCTCTTTCATCTGCTTAACATCTCCCGAGAAGGTCCTCGCAACAAAAGACGCGCCGCTGATCAGGGCTTCCATGCAAAGGTCAAGCGGAGGAAGCAGGTTGACGCCCTGGTGCTTCAGAACCAACCCCTGATCGCTTGTGGCAGAGAACTGTCCTTTGGTCAAAGCGTAACACCCATTGTTCTCGATGATGTAGACCATCGGAACATTCCTGCGAATAACGTGCTTAAAGTGACCCATACCAATGCTGGCAGTATCGCCATCGCCGGAAATTCCAAGAATTTTGACCGAAGAATCGCCAAAACTAGCTCCCGTTGCCAATGTGGGCATACGTCCATGTAAGCCGTTGAAGCCAAATGAGCGGTTGAGGAAGTAATTCGGGCTCTTGCTCGAACAGCCAATCCCACTGATTTTCATCACCTGTTCCGGTGCCAACCCAAGCTCCCAGACTGCTGCTTGAATTTGATTCGAGATCGCGTTATGACCGCAGCCAGGACAAAGAGTTGAAGGCTTGCCTTTATAGTCAGCCAGTGCGAGCCCAAGGCTGTTTAACTCAACGGTTTTTTCCATTATGTTTCTCCTTTGCGAAGACATTCTCAGCAGTCCATGCCGCTGTCAGAGGCAGACCGCCAATCTCAGATATTGAAATCAATTTTTCGGAATACTCGGAAATCTCGAGCGAGAGGATCTGCCTCAACTGCCCGTCCCGGTTCAGCTCCACGACATAATTCCGGGCGTGACTTGCGATGAACTCGCGAACTGCTGTGTTGGCAGGCAGCGCCCTAACCCGCATGTAATCTGCCTGGATTCCCATTTCAGCCAACAGGTCCTGCGCCTCGATCATCGCGTCGTGGGTCGAGCCCATGCCAATGATACCGATATCAGCATCCGCTTTTGCCCGTCGAATAATCGGTTCGGGCAAGTCCTTCACCACTCCGCCGAGCTTGCGACCGATGCGGCTGAGCATGTTGGACCAGTTCTTTGGGTCCTCGCTGTAATTACCATATTCATCATGCCCGGTGCCGCGTGTAAAGTATGCCGCTTTTTCGCTCTTATTGCCGATCACAGTGCGGTAAGGAATACCGTCACCATCAATGTCTTTGTAGCGTCCCCAGTCCTTGAACGATTCGAGTTTTTCTTCCCAAATGATTTTCCCGCGTTCAATCGGCTGATTGGGATACTCAAAACGTTTGGTTACCCAGGTGTTCATCCCAAGGTCCAGATCCGAAAGCACAAAAATCGGAGTTTGGTATTTTTCAGCGATATCAAGCGACCGCCAGCCAAACTCAAAACATTCGGTTGCGGTACCCGGGATCAGGATCACGTGCTTGGTATCTCCATGCCCGAGGGTGTAAATCATGGAAAGGTCTCCCTGTGCCGTCCGGGTGGGCAAGCCGGTACTCGGACCAACCCGCTGCACATCCCAGATTACCATTGGGGTCTCTGTGAAATATGCCAAACCGATATTCTCTGTCATCAGGCTGATGCCCGGACCCGAAGTGGAGGTCATCGCCCGCAAGCCAGACCATCCTGCCCCGAGTGTCGCGCTAGCAGCCGCAAGTTCGTCCTCAACCTGTAAGATCACACAGGAATTCTTGCCGGTTTTGGGGTCCTTGCGCAGCTTCGCAACCTGATCAATAGCTGATTCAACCAGGCTCGTTGCCGGGGTAATCGGATACCAGGCGCAAAATTGCAGCCCGCCATAAAGCGAGCCAAGCGCGCCAGCGTTATTGCCATCCGTTAAGATGTAATCCTTAAGTTCCGGCAATTGCTCCAGATAAAACCGGTCCTTCTTCTCAATGTTTTCGCGGGCGTACTGGAAGCCAAGGTTGATAATATTAAAGTTTGACTCCGCGACTGCCGGCTTTCCTTGGAATTGATGATCGATGGTGGCTTTCAAAACCTCCTCAGGAATACCCAGCACCTGCCCCACGATTCCCACATACAGCATATTTTCCATGTAACTCACCAAGTTACGCGGAACCTCCACCTGTTTCATCAACGCTTTGATTGGCATCGGGTAGAAAATGATGTTTTTATCTGGAATCTCGGGCTTCTCAAGGTGATCAGCATAAAACAGAACGCCGCCATCCTGAAGGTACGAAGCATCCTTCTGCATGGTCGTGGCGTTCATTGCCACAACAACATCATCATGTGCCACCCGTCCGGTATAGCCCTTCGCCGAAGCGCGGATCACAAACCAGGTTGGCAGCCCTTTGATGTTCGATGGGAAAATGTTTTTCCCGGAAGTCAGGATCCCCATCCGAAACAAAGCCCGGTATAAAATGCTGTTTGCAGTAGCACTACCAGACCCGTTCACTGTGCAGATAGCCACACAAACTTCGTTGACTATCCGTTCGTTGCCCTGCGGCGACATATGCGAGGTATCTACCATCAGAATAATCTCTCCTTTTATTCAAATCTTTGTCGAAGATCTGCTTTTTTAAATGTTTTCATCAAATCAAAATGAGTAACCAGAGCTTCATAGCCCTTTTCGTAAGCCTTGCTCGCAATCGCGTCCACCATTTGGCGATGATAGCTCCAAACGCTCTCGAGGTACTCGTGGTTGCGGTAAAAATAACTTCGGGTTGCTTCGTACAAGTCCCAATAGGTCTCAAGAACGCTATTGAGCACGCGGTTGTTTAATGGTCGATAGATCCCGAGATGAAATTCCCGGTGTTCCCACATTGGAATAACCACCGGATTCTGGCTGACTTTCCAATTGGCGCGTTCCATGAGGTCATGGAGTTCCTGAATATGGGATTTTTCCAAAAGGGCGCAAGCCTCATACCAATAGGCGATCTCAAGTTGTTGGCGCAGGGAAGCATATTCATGGAACAACTCGGGATCCACCCGTAAACCGTACGTCATTGAAAGGGTAAGCGGTCGTGTAAGGCAGAATTCGTGTTTCTGAATACCTGTTCGCGTCCTCACCTCGACAAAACCCAGCTCCTTTGGCACTTCAAGCTGCTCGCGGACACTTGCCGTCGAGATGCCAAGCTGCGAGCTTAATTCAGCTATACTTGGAATTGCCTCATCCATTCGGGTGGCATTTGCGAGAAAATTGAGGACAGGGCTTAATTCGTCAACCATATTAATCTGATTAATATAATTAATTATGTAATTTGATTCTACTCCCGGTCTTGTTGAGGGTCAAGTGGGAATTCACCAGACATCGGTTTTTCTAATTAAAATCACAACTTTTAATCAAATTAATGCAAAAATCCGCCTAACCGACTCACTTCGGGTACAATCCCAATCTGGAAACAATTAGTTTTCCAACTACTATGACAATAAGCGAATTCAGAATCCCTTTTCGATATACCACCAATCGCAGCAGCTCAATCCGCTGGGTGGCTTCGCATGCCCTGCATCATTGGCCCATCTTCCTCGTAGCCCTAATTGGCGCGGCCGGAAACGCAGCCCTGGCTTCGGTCCCTGCTCTCCAATACGGTATCGTCTTTGAAAACCTAACCAGCGGCGCCTACTTGCCATCGGTTTTCCTGCGTGCTGGAGCAATTGTTGGGATTTCCCAGACTATTCGTGGTTTCATGCAGTTTTTCCGCAACTTTGGTTTCGAGGTCACTGCCCAACGTATCGAGCGTGACGTTCGCGACGAGTTCTACATCAGCCTTCTCGGCAAGAGCATGACCTTCCACTCTTTACAATCCATCGGAGACCTGATGGCGCGAGCCACCAACGACATTCGCGAGGTGAACTATATTTTTAGCCCCGGTCTCAACATGGTGCTGGGTTCAATCAACTTTTTATTCATCCCCTTGGGCATCGGCGCTTCCATCCACCCCGCCCTCCTGCTAACCCCAGTGCTCTTCATTACTCTCTACTTTGCCGCTATCGCTCATTTCCTGAAGATCCTCCAACCAGTCACGAGCGAGGTCCGCTCCACTTTTGGCACGCTCAACAGCCGTTTAGCCGAAGATATCGATGGGATCGAGACCGTAAAAGCTGCCTCGCAGGAAGAAGCAGAGATCAATCGCTTTAAACAAAACTCAGAAGCGTATCGGAATGCCAATGTCAAACAAGGCGATATTGAAGCCCGCTTCCTCCCCCTGCTGCTTCTGGCTCTGGCGATGGGTTTTGGTCTGCTTCATGCGTTAATCCTCAACCGACAGGGGTTAATCCCCCTCAGCAGCGTCATCACATATTTCAGCGGGCTCTCCATGCTTGGCTTTCCAACCAACACCTCGATCCGCTCATACTCACAGATTTCTCTGGGGATTGCCAGCGCGAAACGGCTGCTTTCGATCATGAACAGCCATAATAACCTCGACCAAAACGAGAACGGACACAGCGCCGCCATCAGCGGCAAGGTGAAATTCGAAAACGTCAGTTTTGCTTACGATGGCATTAACCTAAACCTCCACGACCTCTCCTTTGAAGTCAACCCGGGTCAGACGGTGGCGATCGTCGGGCAAACCGGCTCCGGAAAAACCAGCCTCGTGCGTTTGCTAAACCGCACATACGACCCCCTGGATGGCAACGTCAAAATAGATGGAATTGACTTACGCGAATGGAAGCTGGACAGTCTGCGGGCTCAGATCTCCATCATCGAACAGGATATCTTCCTCTTCTCAAAATCAGTCGCCGAGAATATCGCCTTCGGCAAACCGCAAGCCTCACACGCGGAAATCGAAAGCGCCGCGAAAAAGGCACAGGCAGATGGCTTTATTGAATCCCTGCCTGAAGGCTACGATACCGTCATCGGCGAACGAGGGGCAACCATTTCTGGTGGTCAACGGCAGCGGCTTGCCCTTGCGAGAGCCTTCCTGACCGACCCCAAGATCCTGATCCTGGACGATTCAACCAGCGCGATTGATAGCAAAACCGAAGATGAAATCCAACAAGCGATCAAATTGGCGTCAGAAGGCAGAACCACCTTCATCATCACCCACCGCCTCTCGCAAATCCGTTGGGCAGACCTGATTATCGTGATGCGCAAAGGGCGTATCTCCGCCATCGGCACGCATGAGCAATTGATGCAAACATCAAGGTCGTACCGGAATATTTTCGCGGAGGCAAAAGAGTAATGGGTTTCCATCAAGGGCTCACCGGTGAACTTTACGACCGCCAATACAGCAATAAAGCCCTGCTTGGGCGTATCTGGGATTACGCTAAAGGTCATCGCAAGTTTATTATCTGGATGGTCATCTCCATCACTTTGCAAGGTCTGTTCGCAGCCTTGCCGCCCCTCCTGATCTCAAAAATTCTGGATGAGGGCATCGCCGGAATACCGAACGAAACCGCCTATACCATCCTTGTCGTCACGATTATCATTTTGCAGCTCCTCGACTTTGTCTTCTATTACGTTGTCAGGCGCCTGCTCACCCGCATAACCGCGGATATGAACCGCGACCTTTCCGTGGATGCTTTCGCGGCATCAATCGAGCAAGACCTCGCCTTTCACGACCGACTCTCCTCCGGACGAATTGTTTCGCGCATCACCACCGACACCAACGACTTCTCAATGCTTGTCCGGCTTACGATGGATGTCGCTGGCAGCATGGTGCAATCCATCGTCACGGCTATCATTCTTTTCAACACCGAATGGCGGTTGGCTTTGATCCTGATGGCTTTTGTGCCGATTGTAATGCTCGTTGTTTCAAGCTTCCGCAAACTTGCCCGGCGCGTTACCACCCAAGGCATGCGTGCCATGGCGAACGTCAACGCCACAATCAAAGAAACAATCAGCGGCATTTCTGTTGCAAAAAATTTCCGCCAGGAAGAAGAGACCTACCGCGATTTCAAGGAATCCAACACCTCTTCATACAAAGTGAACGTGCAGCGCGGCTTTGTGCTCTCCATCGTTTTTCCGGTAATGCGGACCATCAGCGGTATCAGCATTGCTGTTTTGGTGTACTTTGGCGCGCTGACGGTAACACAGGGTCTGATTACGGCTGGCGCGTGGTACATGTTGCTGCTTGCCAGCGACCGCTTCCTGATGCCAATCCTAAGCATTACTTCCTACTGGACGCAGGTCCAGACTGGGCTTTCAGCCGCTGAACGCATCCTTGCCCTCATCGACTCGGACCGGTCGGTTATCCAAACAGACAACATCAAGGTGGAAAGCCTGACCGGCAGGATAGATTTCAACCAACTCAGCTTCCATTACGCGACTGGTTCGAAAATCCTCGATCATTTTGACCTCCACATCCAGCCTGGCGAAAACATCGCGATTGTTGGGCACACCGGCGCGGGAAAATCCTCCATCGCCCGCCTGATTTCCCGTTTTTACGAGTTCCAGGAAGGCGAGCTCTTGATTGATGGCGTGGATATTCGCAAATTCGATCTGCCTTCCCTGCGCCGAAACATGGGCATTGTCACCCAGGTACCCTTCCTCTTTGACGAAACCGTTGAAGAAAACATTCGTTTCGCCGCGCCAGGCATCACCCGTGGCGAAATCACCGAACTCGCCCACCAAATTGGCAACGGGGAATGGCTTGAGACGTTTTCAAATGGACTCGACACACAGGTTGGCGAACGCGGTGCGCATATATCCATGGGTCAACGGCAGCTCGTCGCCCTGATGCGCGTGCTTGCCCACAAACCCGCTATCTTCATCCTCGATGAAGCAACCGCAAGTGTTGACCCCTTCACGGAATACCAAATCCAGCAGGCGCTTGGTCTGATCCTTCAACGTTCAACCAGCATCCTCATTGCCCACCGCCTTTCCACAGTCAGATCTGCTGACCGGATTATCGTGCTTGATCACGGCTCCATCATTGAAGAAGGCAGCCATCAGGGCTTGCTAAAACAAGGCGGTCATTATGCCGAACTCTACAATACCTACTTCCGCCACCAATCCCTCCAATATATTGAAGAAGCAGGGCAAATCCTGGGCAAAGGTTTATCCAGCAGCAACCCAGCCTGATATCCTCTATAATTAGCACAGGAGATAATATGGCAAAAGTTATTGTAGCCATGAGTGGCGGCGTGGATAGCGCGGTAACAGCCGCGTTACTGATCGAGCAGGGTTTTTC
Source organism: Anaerolineaceae bacterium (assembly GCA_034927385.1). Taxonomy (GTDB): domain Bacteria; phylum Chloroflexota; class Anaerolineae; order Anaerolineales; family Anaerolineaceae; genus Mesolinea. The sequence goes on from JAYFQB010000016.1 coordinate 21,841, forward strand.
CGTGCAAGGTCTGACCCTCCAACTTTGGCATGCCAGCAGAACTGAACAAAAAGGCATCGAAAGAGCCCGCCAGGTTGCCGCTCAATTAGGGATTCCCCTCCACGTCCAAGACGTCCGCGAGTCATTCCAGCGTGAAGTCGTGCAATCTTTTATCAAGAGCCACCTGTCAAACGAAACCCCCAACCCCTGCGTTCTCTGTAACCGAGCCTTAAAATGGTCCAGTTTGCTTGATTTCGCGGATGAACAAAACGCCGCCTTCGTCGCCACGGGTCATTACGCCCGCATTCTGCAAGGAGCCGATGGAAAATATGAGCTCTGGCGCGCCAGCGACCTGGCGAAAGACCAATCCTACATGTTGAGCAACCTAACCCAAAGGGAACTGGAACGGTCAATTCTTCCTCTCGGAGAACTGCGTAAACCGGAGGTGCGTGCAATCGCCCAAAGCCTTGGGTTGACCGTCTCTGAAACTCCCGATAGTCAGGATCTGTGCTTTCTGGACCGCGAAGATTATCAGGACTTCCTGCGGAAAAACGCCCCCTCTGCCACTCAACCCGGTGAAATTCGCACCACCCGCGGGCAACTGCTCGGCACACACCAGGGTTTGGCTTACTACACCATCGGGCAAAGAAAAGGTTTGCCGGCGTATTCCGAAGCGCTCTACGTACTCGAGAAGAAAACCGCCACCAACACCCTGATCGTCGGCACAGCCAGCCAATTGGGAAGCAGCAGATTCCTCGCCGGACCGGTCAATTGGATCAGTGGAACAACTCCAGATTTTCCGTTGGAGTGCGGCATTAAAATACGCTATCGGGCAAACCCCGTACAGTCAACGGTTTTTGATTCCGGTAGCGGCAGCGTGACGGTGGAAACGACCCAGTGCCTGCGGGACATCACTCCCGGGCAAAGCGCGGTATTCTATGTAGGCGAGAAAGTGCTCGGTGGCGGCATCATCCGGGCGGAGAGAGGGTAACCCTTGAAGAGCAGCGAAATCTCCTTTATTCAGTACTCAGAAGGCAAGTGGCAGCCTCAGACAGCCCAAATCCCCCTGGAGCAGGCTGTCACCCTCATCGTCAATGGAAAGCCGTGGTTTGATATGCTCTGCAGTCCTGGCATGGTTGCCGAGTTGGCGGTCGGCTTCTTGTTCAACGAAAACCTGATCAGCTCCGCTTCAGATGTCACCCGCGTGTATGTTTGCGATACCAACGATTTCGGTGAGGTCGACACGCGTGCCCCGCTCAGTAAGCCCTCAACCTGGATCAAAACCACAGGTTGCGGCGGCGGACTAACCTCCCAGCAGCTTGACCAGGACGAAAATTCAACA
>JAYFQB010000296.1:0-1813 GCA_034927385.1 Anaerolineaceae bacterium
ACCTCGCTGGTGCTGGCATTCGTTCACTGATCGACCGTTGGCAGCAGGACCAGGAATTTCGTGAGAGCATTGCTTTTTGGCAGGTAACAGCCGCACACGATGCTACCAGCGCCCCCCTTCCACCCTCGCTCGACCCGCGCCTGCATTCCGCCTTGCATTCCCTGGGGATCAATCAGTTGTATTCCCACCAGGCGGAAGCATTTCATCAAGCACAAGAAGGCGAAAACCTCGTTATTTCCACCGGCACTGCCAGCGGAAAGACCCTCTGCTACAATCTTCCAGCAGCTCAACTTGCCCTCTCAAACGCAAATGCCCGGATTCTGTATTTGTTTCCCACAAAAGCCCTCGCTCAGGACCAACTCAACAGTCTTAACAGCCTGCTCAAAGCAATCCCCACGCAGAAACCACTAACCGCCAACATCTTCGATGGCGACACTCCCCAAAATATGCGTTCGGCTATGCGTAAACAGTCTGTTTTCCTCCTGACCAACCCCGATATGCTTCACCAAGGCATCCTCCCCCACCATGCCATCTGGCAATCTTTCTTCCAGGGGCTAAACCTCGTGGTAATTGACGAAATGCACACATACCGCGGTATTTTCGGCTCGCATTTTGCCAACCTGCTCCGCCGTCTAAAAAGAGTCGCGGCGTTTTATGGCGCGTTCCCGAAATTCATCCTTACCTCCGCCACTATTGCCAACCCTGTGGACCTGGCGGAAATTCTGATCGATGAAAAGGTTCACCTGATTGACCAAAACGGCGCGCCTCAGGGTGAGAAACACTTCCTGCTATATAACCCTCCGTTTATTGACCGAAAATTGGGCTTGCGAAAATCCAGTGTGCAGACAAGCGTGAACGTGGGGCTTTCCCTGCTCGAAACCAACCATCAGGCGTTACTTTTTGCCCGAACACGCCGCACGGTTGAAATGCTCCTCACATTTTTACTCGAGAAACTGCCCATCCAAACCCGCCAAAAAGTGCGCGGCTACCGCAGCGGCTATCTAAAAAGCGATCGGCGGGAGATTGAACAAGGCTTTAAGGATGGGAGCGTACGGCTTGTGGTTGCCACATCCGCCCTTGAGTTGGGCATTGATATCGGTGAGCTCGAATCTGTCGTCCTGGTGGGGTATCCGGGTTCGATTGCCACAACGCTGCAGCGTGCTGGACGCGCTGGCAGAAAACAGCAGGATTCTCTGGCGTTGATGGTCGCCACGAACGACGCGATGGACCAATATCTTGCTAACCATCCCGAATACCTCAGCAATTCTCCCGAGAAAGCCCTGGTGGACCCGAATAATCTTCTTGTTCTCTATCAGCACCTGCGCTGCGCGACGTTTGAACTCCCCTTCGCGCGGGATGAGGGCTTTGGACCAATCGACAGCTCTCAGCTCGGAGAGATTTTCAGCGCGATGAACGCCTCCGGTGAAGTTCTCAGCCGAAACAACACCCACTTTTGGGTCGCAGATGCGTATCCTTCGGCTGGCGTTTCGCTGCGGTCCTCAACCGCCGACCTCGTTTCGCTTTACGTCGACGACACTGAAAAGCCCAGGCTGCTCGGTCAGATCGACGCGCACAGCGCCGAGTGGCTGGTGCATCCCCGTGCGGTTTATCTCCACGCGGCGGAATCCTACCTTGTTGACGACCTTGACCTTGAAAAGGGCGTCTGCAAACTACAACCTGCCCGGTTGGATTACTACACCCTGCCCACAATTTCAACCACGATAGAAGATTACCAGGAACGGAACAACCAACCGGTAGGGACCTCAAGCATCAGCAGTGGACCCCTTTCTCTCTCCATTCGCGTCGAGGGGTA
>JAYFQB010000185.1:0-3892 GCA_034927385.1 Anaerolineaceae bacterium
CGGAACCGCCTGCCATTTCCAATCAAATTTGCCAGCCCACGCGTGTTTTTTATAGTCGAACGGCAGGTGTGCCACTTGGCAGCCGGTTGAATCAAGATAGTTACCGGTCATGCGGTGGGTCAGATAGCCGGAAAGGAGCACGACCTTCGCCGTCTTTTCCCAAACGTCGGGTTGGTTCTTGCGGATCCAGTTGGTTTTTGCTTCCGACTGCAGGTAGCGGATTGTGTCCATCATGCCCGAAAGGGTAAAAAGAACTCCCCAAACGCCGTGCACGTTTGGCAGCCCTTCCGTCCGGCGTTGATCCGACCAGTGAATGGCAGGACGCAGCGGTTGACCTTCGCGGTCGAGGTTGATCAGGACGTTGCGTTGAGTCGTAATTGCCACTCCGGCAATCTGATCCTTATCAACACCCGGAGTTGCCCAAAGCTGTTGACATGCCTCGCACAGGCCATCCCAAAAGACTTGCGGCTCAAGCTCAGCCCAGCCTGGTTTTGGTGAACGATATGCTGGCAGCGGTATTCTTGCTTTGTAGAGCAAGTTACCTCGCAAATCATAGATCTGTGCCCGGGTAGACTGCGTCCCCACGTCGATTGCCAGCAGTAGTTCTTTTGTCATGATGCCTCCAGGTCTTTACCCCAGCGTTTTTCTTTTTGCGCGGGGCTCATATCCAGCCCCAGTGTACCACCGGGATTCATGATGTTGTTAGGATCAAAATGCTTTTTAAGAATTCGGATCACATCCATCTGGTCTTTACCAATCTGATCCTCGAGCCATGGCGCGGTTGCCTTTCCCACTCCATGATGGTGGCTGATCGAAGCTCCCGATTTCGCGATCGCTTCAAGTATGCCATATTGCAGGTCAAGATACTCACGAATGGTATCAATTTTGGCAATGAAAATGAAGTAAAGGTTGGCACCCTGGGGGTAAGAGTGGGATATATGGGTCATGCAGATCGTATTAGGTCTCGATTTTACGAAAGCTCGCACGTCCTGGTGGACCTTTGGCATTTGGGACCAGGTTACGCCACATTCGAGCGTGTCAATCAGAACGCCGTAATCCTGCAGGTCCTCGCGTAGATAGGGGTCCGTAAAACGCCCTTTTTCCCAGGTTTTCGTGACGCCGGCAAAGCTGATCTCGAAAGCTCCATATTTCTTGAAGATCCGCCGCATTTTCCGGTCCATGTTGCGGCAAAACACTTTTTCGCCATCAGTGAACCCCAGCATAAGGCATTTCTGCATTGGTTTGAAACCGACTTTTTGGAGCAGAGTGTCGGCGATGGAACCTTCGATATGGTATTGCTTCATCATGATATCGGTTTCTTCAGGGTCCGAGATGCGGAAGACTGAAGGGAAGCCAAACTCACCCTGCATCACCTCTCTGCTGGCAGCCTGGGCGTCTTCCCAACTGTGGAACATGTAGCTGAAGCGTTTGCGGCTTTCGGGCTGCCAATGACAAATGCGCAGCGTCACTTTGGTCAGGATGCCAAAGCTGCCTTCCCCACCCATCATCACCTGATCAAAATCGGGTCCTGTCGCGGCGCGAGGTTGTGGACAGGTTTTGAATATACCGCGCGGGGTTACATACTCCTGGTCGAGCACGATGTCTTCTATTTTGCCGTAGTAAGTGGAGTTTTGCCCCGCCCCTCGCGTTACCACCCACCCACCGACGCTGGAAAACTCAAATGATTGCGGAAAATGCCCAACGGTGTAATTGCGGCTGGCTCCGAGTTTTTCGACCGCGTTTTGGAGCAGGTCTTCAAGCTGGGTTCCCCACATACCCGCCTCAACCGTGATGGTCTGATCAATTTCGTTTAGTTTTATCAGCCGATTCATATGCACCGACATATCAACACAGATGCCGCCTTTGGTGGCTTCGTAACCTCGGGTGACAGTGGAGCCGCCGCCAAAGACGTAGATCGGGATCAGGTGCTCGTTTGCGTAAGCGACAATTGCCTCAATTTCAGCCTGTGAACGCGGCGCAACCACCACATCTGCGATGTTTTCTACAATTTTGCGCCTCAGCCGCAGCGCGTCGATCATGCCCTGCCCGTAGGAACGTTTGATTCGGGTGTACGTGTCGGTTTTCAGGTTCTCCTCGCCGCAGGTGTGAGAAAGAAACGCGAGATGTTCGGGGTCTAAGGAAACCGCGGCACTTTCCTCAACCTGCTCAAGCCCGCAATTGCCGGGTTTGGAGAGCAACTCTCTTGAAAGGTTAAAACGGTCCATAATCAGTTTGGTCAGACCGCTGTTAGGGTGTTTATAGGCGGCAGGGTCACCCCATTTGAAAATGGAGCGCCAGCTTCCGGCAGGTGTGGCTTCTTCGTACCAGGCGGGAATAAATTTCTCTTTTTTTGCCATTATTTCTCCTTTGTAATAAAACTTTCAGGGGTTGGGCTGTATGCTTTGTGGTAAATCTCCTGGTAACGGAAAATTTCGTCCTGCCAGTTTTCCTGGGTCCAGGGCAATTCAGGCTCTGTTTGGGCTTTTACCTCGTCAATAATACTCATACCGCCATCCGGCAGGAGCATTCCGAGGCGAGTGCGGCGGAGCAGCAAATCGTCGAGATGCTCAACCATGCCAAACCGGGCATTAAAGGCTAACTCAGCCCAGCAGAAGGCGGTGTCGGCAATCTGGTCTAACTCTTTTGCCTTCGACATATCCACAAGATCAGGTAAAGCCTGTGCGTATCGCCCAGCAAGGATTTGGAATTTCTCAGCCGGCAGTTCTGTGTTCGGCTGTGAGGTTGGAATGGGGTCGAACCAATGGTCAATCGGCTTTAGCTCTTTACCGATCATCGGTAGAGCAGCCTCCAGCGCGTCTTCCGCCATGATTTCGAAGATCGTCAGCTTCCCACCGGTGAGCGTCACCAACCCATCCTCCTCCAGCACGAGATGCGCGCGGGATTCAGCCGAAGGGTTATTGGCATCGCCCCGCACGATTGGTCTGAGCCCTGCAAAAGATGAAATGATTGAAGCCTCACTTATCCCAGCGTCCGGAAAAATCGCGTTGACAGCTTCGAGCATGTAGCTGATTTCTTCGTTGGTGCAGTGCGGTTCCTGGCTAAGCGGGAAAGGATGGTCGAGGTCAGTCGTGCCAAAGATGGTGCGTCCCTCCCAGGGGATTGCGAACATAGCCCGGTGGTCTTTTGGGTGCATGAGCGTGACCGCGTAGGGAATCGGGAGGGTTTCAAAATCAAAAACCAGGTGCGAACCGCGCAAAGGTCTAACCCGTCCTTCCCGTCCAAGCTGCCCACGAAGCTGGTCGGTCCAGGGACCGGTCGCGTTGATGACCGCCCTGGCTTTCAGTTCGAGCGTGCCGAGCTTCGCGCTGGATTGATCTTCCACCGCCACACCGCACACCTGCCCGTCCTGGGTTCTGAGCAGTCGCGCTGCCTTGGCATAATTTAACGCCACCCCACCGCGTTGTTGGGCTTCCTGAATTAGCCGCAGCACCATCCGGCTGTCATCCAGGCGGGCGTCATAATAGAGATAGGCGCCAGCCATTCCTTCCGGCTTGAGCAGCGGGATCAACTCGCGCAACTGGTCCAGGTCGAAATGCGAGTGGTTCCACTTTGGCGCCATCAGGTCATAGATAACCACACCAGTTCGAAACATGGCGATTTGCCTTGATTCAGCATTGTGAGGAAGAACAAATCCAAGCGGCGAAACCAGACCTTCCGCCTGTTTTAGAAGTGCCTCGCGCTGTTTGACCGATTCGTAGGTGACACCATACTGCCTGCTTCGCAGGTATCTGAAGCCGCCGTGGACTAATTTGGACGATTTTGAAGAGGTCCCGCTCGAAAAATCCGCCGCGTCCAACAAAAGGGTCTTGAGCCCCCCGCTGATGGCGCGTTTGAAGATACCAGCGCCTGAGATGCCGCCGCCGATGATGAT
>JAYFQB010000032.1:0-20559 GCA_034927385.1 Anaerolineaceae bacterium
GTTGGAAGAATGCATCTTGCCCTCAATCCGCCGATCAAAAAAATTATTGATTCGCCGCAATGGCGTAGTGGCGAACCCGGAGACCTGCGGTCAAATCGCGTGCACGGTGAGGTTATCAGAAGGATGGAGACCTGCGGTCAAATCGCGTGCTCGGTCTGGAGACTACCTATCCGTTTCACGGTGGGCACAGGCGGCACGATCAGGGCAGACACAGGGCTCTACCGCTGTGGTAGTTGTTCGATGTGTCCCGTGAGAAAACAAAAACTCCTCACGAAGAGGAGTTGTGTGGGCGCTAGAGGGCTCGAACCTCCGAACCTCACGGATGTGAACCGTGCGCTCTAACCAACTGAGCTAAGCGCCCAAAGTTTCGTGATTATAGCAAACCTGGTTGATTTTGTCCATAACCACTTTTTAACGGACGGTCCTTTACAACGCCCCAACAACCTGCTCCACACTTACGGTATCAGTCAGGACAGACGAGAAGTCCCGCTCACCCTCAATCGCCGCTTTGACATTGTTGGCGATGCCGGCATCCCCGAGCAGAATGGATCCGATCATCTTCCCTTCGCGGAAGAGGAAGCTTCGATAACCACCGTCCTTGCATTCCGCCACCAATCTATCCCCTTCCTCGCTGGGGGAGAACTGACCAACGCTAAAAACGTCCACACCCAAAACTTTCAGCCTGGTGGAAGGCGGATCGCCCAGGAAGTTGGCGGCTTTTCCTACCGCGTTCTGCCCGGCTATCTTGCCCTGTTTCTTCGCCGGGACCCATAAACCGTAGACTCTTCCCTGGAACTCAGTCAGATCTCCAGCGGCAAGGATATCCGGGTTGGAGGTGACCATATGGTCATCCACGAGCACACCGCGGTTGACAGCCAGCCCGGCGGATTTCGCCAGTTCGAGGTTGGCGGAAACGCCTGTGCTAATCAGCACCAGATCGGCAGGCAAAATCTGCCCATCGCCCAGCTCCACGCTCTCAACCTTGCCGTCGCCGTGCAGAGCTTTGGTTACTGCCGGAACAATAACTTTGATGCCCAATTTTTCAATAATATCTTTCAAAATCGCGCTTGCATCCGCGTCCAACTGCCGCGGGAGGAGCCAGTTCAGCCCTTCCAACACGGTCACCTGGGCTCCCTGCCTTGCCACCGCCCCAGCCACTTCCAATCCGAGCAGACCGCCGCCAATGCAAACGATCTTCGCCTTTTTTCGGGCGACTTCCATAACAAGGTCCGCGTCCTCAAGCGTTCGCAGCGTCTGGGCGCCTTTCAGTTCGCGCCCTGGGAAAGGCGGCACGTTTGGATGCGCACCAGAAGCCAGGATTAGCTTGTCGTAGCTTAATTGTTGGCCGTTCGCGAGGCTAACCTGTTTGTTCTGGGCATCAATCGAGTCAACATGCGTGTTGACCAGGATGGTGATATGGTTCTGGAGGTACCACTGCTGGTTGTGCAGTTCGAGCTTCTCGCGCTCCACCTCTCCCGCCAGGTAACGGGTCAGGCTCATGCGGAAGTAAGGCAGGTTGGGTTCTTCAGAAATCAGCGTAATATCGGATTCGGGCTGTTCCGCGTGGATTGCCTCAGCGGCACTTACGCCGGCAATCCCACCTCCGATGATGATGTATCGTTTGTTAGAATCTGTGTGCGTCATGGTGTTTCTTACTCCTGTTTCATTATCTGATTCTACTGACTCCAGGCTAAGTTTGCTATGGCTTGTAACCAGTTTGGTCGAGCCGCATTTAAAAACCTGAGCCAGAACCAGACCTTTGTTTGGCTCTGTTGATCGCGTTCGTTTCGCCGTCAGATCAATGCGTTGGTGGCAGGTGGAACCTCTGACAACTCGTACAAAGGCAAAAAAGATCCCGTTCCATAGTTTGGCTCGATACTGTTGTTGAAATGCGGGTAGTACTCATCAAAGGTATCAGGGATCATTTGTTCAAAATTCTGATGCCCTGGCATAAGAATGGCGAAAACCAAACCCATCACCAGGACCATGGCGATGATGAACATCAGGCAGCCGCAACCACAGCCGCAACCGCAGCAACCACATCCATTTTCTCTTTCCATACCAGACCTCCTTGAACCGTCTACACTAATTGTATGACAAATCCACTCTGCTGGTGATATTCCTGATCCGGCTCTCCCGCTTATCGCTTCTTTCCGCTATGCCGCTGCCTCTCAGACTTTTGCCAGGCTCAGCGCCAAAACCCATAAGACAATCGAGAAAAATACCACCCATTCTGAGATCGTAATTCTCGAGAACCGAGGGCGTTGACTCTCCTCCGGAGAGAACGCCTCGTCAACATGGTCACGATAGTCCCACAAAAGGCTCATAAAGGTCGAAAAAGCCACGATCGGAAACAGTCCAACCAGCCCCATGAGGCGTGGGATTGCCTCTCCACTCTCAGGTGGAAAGAAGATCGCCACAGAAAACGCCAAAACCATCAACAGGCCTCCGCGAAAGAAAGTTACAGCCGCAGTAGCGTGCGGTTTAACGTTGTCCATCGGGAAGACGCCGACCATGATCATGCCAACTCCGGTCACCACACCAAAGAGCATCCCCAGCTTCGCCCAGAAGCCAGGCAGATACAGCCCAAGTGAGATGGTTGCGGCAATTAAGGCTGCCCCTGAGAGAATGATGCACAGGTTGAAGACCCAAGCCCGGCGCGAAACACCGCGCTCTCCCAACTCGGAGATGTAGTGGTTTAAAAAGGAATACTTTTCGCCTTCCCGTCCTTCGTAGGCTAACCACGGGATAACAACTCCCACAATGCTGACCAGCGCCGCCGCTATCCCAAAAACTCTAAAAAACCTCAAGGTATCAATCCATTCCACCACGATCACCTCGCTTTGTTTTAATAATAACCCGATTTTTCAAGATAAATGAACAGGGTTTACGCTCCCTCTCAAGGGTATCACCTAAAAACGCTGGTTTGGCTGATCTGAATGTCTGCAAGTAAGCTTCTAAAACCACCCATGTGATACTAGCAAAAGCGGCGGGAGTGCCTTATAATCAATTGAATCGTATTTTAGGAGCATATCATGAAACCTATCTCGCTGACCGGCATCAAACCCACCGGCAACCCGCACATTGGCAACTACTTTGGCATGTACAAGCCCGCCATTGCCCTCACCGAAAAGTATCTCGGTCTCTATTTTGTTGCTGATCTTCACGCCCTAACAACTACCCCCGAACGGAAAGAATTGCAGCAGATGATCTACGAGGTTGCAGCCGGTTGGTTGGCTTTGGGGCTTGACCCGGATAACAGCGTTTTCTTTCGCCAGTCCGACATCCCCGAAATCCCCGAATGTGCCTGGATGCTTTCATGCCTGACCAGCAAAGGTTTAATGAACCGCGCCCACGCCTATAAAGCCTCGGTGGATAAGAACCTCGAAGCCGAACGCGACCCGGACGACGGCATCAACATGGGTCTGTATAACTACCCCGTGTTGATGGCAGCCGACATCCTGCTCTACGGTTCGGACGTCGTGCCGGTTGGGCTCGACCAGAAGCAACATATCGAAATCGCGCGGGATATCGCCGAAAATTTCAACCGCGTCTACGGCAAAACGCTCAAACTTCCGGAAGGGCTCTATACCAAAGACCTGCAGGACGTGCCGGGGATTGATGGACGCAAAATGAGCAAAAGCTACGGCAACACCATCCCGATCTTTGCCGACGAAAAGTCACTGCGAAAACAGGTCATGCGGATCGTTACAGACAGCCGCACGCCGGAGGAACCGAAAAATCCCGTTGGCGATAACCTGTTCCAGATTTTCAGGCTCTTTGCCTCCCCCGAACGGACCGAAGAAGTGCGCCAACATTACCTGGCGGGCGGTTTGGGTTACGGCACACTGAAGCAGGAATTAGCCGAAACCATCCTGGCATATTTTGGCAGTGCCCGCCAGAAATTCAACGATTACATGCAGGATACTGCCGCGTTGGATGCCATTCTCGCGCGCGGCGCGATAAAAGCCCGCGACATTGCCGTGCCGGTTTTGAAGCGGATGCGTAAGGCGGTTGGAATAGATCGCTAATGACCAACTCACCTCTGCTCAACGCGGAAGCCATCAGCTCGGCTGAGCGCGTCAGGTTATGCAACAGGGCAGTCTCGCTGGCATTGATAGCCAACATTTTATTGGCTTTTCTAAAAACCAGCATCGGCATCCTGGGAAACTCCGGAGCTCTGCTGGCAGATGGCATCAACAGCACATCAGACGTAGTTTACAACATTGTCGTTTCGATTTTTGTGCGTGCAGCGCATAAGCCCGCCGACGAGGAACACCCCTACGGACACACCCAGTTTGAAAGCGTTGGCGCGCTGGTGGTTGGCGCATTCGTCATCACCACCGCCATTACGATTTTTTGGGACTCAGTGAGCTCGCTGTATGCTTATTTCCAGGGCAAAGGTGACTTCGTTGGCAGCGCCGGTTACACCTTGTATGTGGCGCTTTTTACCGTGCTGCTAAAAGCCATTCTGAGCATCTACACCCGAGGTGTCGGCAAAATAACAAACAACCCCTCGGTTATCGCCCTGGCGCAGGATCACCGCAACGACATCTTTGCGGCTTCGGCTGTGGTGATTGGCATTACGATGAGCCGGTTTGGCTTCCATTGGGTGGACCCTCTCGCGGGTGCGGTCGTGGCGGTTTTGATCCTGAGGACCGGGCTGGGCATCCTGCGCGACTCAACCGATGACCTGATGGACACCCTCCCTGGGCGGTCTTTGGATGAGCAGATCCGTCGGTTGGTCTCCCAGGTGCCTGGCGTTGAAGGGGTTGATTCCGCTAAGGCACACCGTTTTGGGCAATACCTTGTGATCAACCTTGCCATCTTCGTGGATGGCACCATCAGCGTCGACCAGGGCGATAAGATCGCCGATCACGTTGAGGAAGCCCTCGTCGAAGGTATCGACTTTGTTCGCGCGGTCCATGTCCATTTCCATTCCCGGGATGGTTCCCAGGTGTGACAGGTTGGAGCCAGGGACCGCGCGGGTTTGATATGATTAATCCTGCCAAATAACACAAGGAGCAATCTGATGAACAACTTCGAATTCTACAATCCTACACGCATTATTTTCGGCAAAGGAACCATAGCCAATCTCAGCAACCGCGTTCCCCGCAAAGCCAAAGTTATGCTGCTCTACGGCGGAGGGTCAATCAAGGAAAACGGGGTTTACGACCAGGTTTTGGACGCTCTGAAACAGCACAAGGTCGTCGAGTTTGGCGGGATCGAAGCCAACCCAGACTACGCCACCCTGCTCAAAGCCATCAAGCAAGTGCGGAAAAAGAACGTGGATTTCCTGCTGGCAGTCGGCGGCGGTTCCGTGATAGACGGTACGAAGTTTGTTTCTATGGCGAGCCCCAACGACACAATTGAGCCCTGGGACCTGCTAACGCGTAACCTCGCGAAAGACCTCAAGAAAACAATCCCTTTCGGCACGGTTCTAACCCTGCCTGCGACAGCCAGTGAGTTTAACCACAACTCGGTTATCTCGCGCCGGGAAACCCAGGAGAAATTCTCGTTTGCCAGTGACCGCGTCTTTCCGAAGTTTTCCATTCTGGACCCCGAAACCACCTACTCCCTACCGCAAAAACAACTGCGCAACGGGCTGGTTGATGCTTATGTCCACGTGATGGAGCAGTATCTCACCTATCCAGCCGGCGGAATTGTGCAGGACCGACAGTCCGAAGCTCTTTTGTTGGCGATCATTGAAATGGCGCCGGCTGTGCTCGAAATGAACCCTCCGGTTTATGACGCCCGCGCCAACTTCATGTGGGTGTGTTCAAACGCTCTCAACCATCTGATCGGCGTAGGTGTCCCGCAGGACTGGGCAACACACCGCATCGGTCACGAGCTGACCGCGCTCTATGGCTTGGCACACGCGGAGTCGTTGGCGGTCGTTTTGCCCTGGCTGCTCTGGTACAAACGCTCGCAAAAGCGCGACAAGCTGCTGCAGTATGGCTACCGCGTAATGGACGAGAAGTCACAGAAGTATTCCGAACGCATCGACCGTACCATCGAAGCGACAGCCAGTTTCTTCCAGAGTGTCGGCATGCCAACAACCCTCACCGCCTATGGAGTGGATCCCGATGAAGCTGCCGCGAAGGTCCAGGAGCGTTTTGATGCCCGGGGGTGGAGCCTTGGGGAACAACGCGACATCACCGGCGCCGACGCCGCGGCAATTTTGCGTCTAAGCAGATAGAGAATCGTGCAACACAAAAGGAGGCTTTCGCCTCCTTTTGTTTTTAAGAAATATGGTGGAAAACAAAGCCTCTATTTCAACCTCATTCCTGGTCAAGCTGCTTGTACCCTGGTAGAGAAACCGTTCAAAAGAGATCTACCGGGATTGAATACCAAACCCGACAAGCACCGTCCCAGGCATAATCCATCTGCCCTGGCTTCATTTATTTCCCTCGCAGGAACCGCTTCAGCAAGGCAAATAACAGCTTGACAAGCATCACGATGTAATAGAACCAGTTGAAAAGGAAGAAATATTCCCGGGCAAAGTGCTTGCGGTAGTACAGATAATACGAGCGGTGCCATTGGAAAATCGCGTAGTAAGGCTGAGTTTTCGAACCGCCTTCGCCGCCATAGTGGATGATGCTGCTTAAAGGAACATACATCACTTTCCAACCAGCCTGCCTAGCCTGCATACAGTAGTCGCTGTCCTCCTGGTAGGCAAAAAACTGCTCATCCAGCCCGCCAATCTGCTGGTAGACCTCCCGCCTTATGAACATGCAAGAACCAGAAACCGCCTTTACTTCGGAAATCTCGCCCTCCGGAAGCCAGGATTGCAGGTAACCGTTAAGCTTCCGGTTGTTGGGGAAGAGCTTGCCGAGTTTCAGAAAATAGCCAAAAACCTCGACTGGGCGGGCATCCCCACGGCGCGACTGCTGTTGAAAGCTTCCGTCGGCGTTTAGCACTTTTGGAATCGAGATTCCAACCTCGGGGTTTTCACGTAGATAGGTGATCTGCGGACCAAAGCAATCTTCCGTTAACAGCGTGTCTGGGTTTAGCAGCAGCAGGAAATCGCCCTTTGCCAGCGCCATTGCAAGGTTGTTGCCGCGGGTAAAGCCGGAGTTGACCCGATTGTCGATCAGCGTGATCTCCGGATGGTTGTGTTGGACCCATTCCACGGTCCCATCGGTCGACCCGTTATCCACCACGATCGCTTCATATTGCAGCCCGTTGGTATTGTGCTCGATGGATGCCAGTAAAGGTTCCAGGTATTCAAGCGTGTTCAGAGTAACAAAGCAAATTGAAAGGTCCATTACGAAGCCGCCCCTCCCGTGTTATTTACCGCTTTTCCGGCGAGGCGTTTCTCCCGTTTTATGTGCGTGTCGATCGCATGGACGAGATGAGCCCCGAAAAAGAGAATGTAGCTGCTCAGATACAGCCAGAACATCAACGCGATGATGGATGCAAGGGAGCCGTAGATGATTTCATAGTTGGTAAAGCCGCCGGAGATCGCCCAGCCAAGCAGCCGGCTGGAGAGTTCCCATAAAACCGCGGTCACCACCGCCCCAATCACACGTGCCCTAAAAAGCACTTCTGCCCTTTGAGGGACCCAAGTATAGATTGCAAGGAACATTAAGAACTTGAGCAGGAACGGCACGATTTGCAGCACCTCAACCCAGGCTCTTGCCGAAGCAATCAATTGACCAAAAAGCGCGTTCTCAACATCCGGGAAAATATCGATAATCGTACTGAAGAAGAGCGACCCTCCAAACAGAAGAATCATCAACACAATGATCAACAGCGCCATCCCCCGGCTTTTAAAGAAGCCCGGACGGCTGCCTTCGGGGAAAGCTCGGTTTACATTGACGATAACTTTATCAAACACATTTGAGCCTGACCAAAGCAAAGAAATGATGGCAACGATCGTAACCGGTCCGCGCATATTGAGCACGGCAGTGAGCTGCGAGTTGATGGTGTCTGCCGAGATCGGAAGCCAGTCCGTAATGACTTCCAGGAGTTCGGTCCTGACCAGATCGCCTTCCAGGAACAACGAACCAATCGAGACCACCGCCAAAAGCAAAGGGAAGATAGAAAAGAGTCCATAGTACGCCAGGCTGGCAGAAGCCTCAGGGGCATGCACGAGGTTAAAGTTGTTAAATGCGTGGCGCAGGATTCCCAACGATCCACCCAGGTGTTTGTTCAGTTTAAGGTAGGAATAGCGCAGGCGGTCCTGTACTTCTCCCCGCCTCGCGCTCCAGGCTTTAATTCTCCCCTGCAGTTTCCGAAACAAACGCGACATGCTTAGATTATAAACGCAACCCTGTTTGCTGCCAGACCTCGCCGCCTTTGAGAATCTCGGGCAATTCAAGCCAGCCACAGCCAGCCTTAATCTTCCCGCCGCCAAACAGGGGCAGGAACTCCTGGTCATCTGTCAGGTTGAGGGCAGGTAAATCAAGCCGCAAAGGTGGATGGGGGGTTTCGGAGCGGTTGGCAGTCACCAAAACCCACTCATCCCCCAAAACACGCGCAAACACCAGCAGATCCTGCTCATAATGCAGCACCTCAAACTCCCCCCTTGCCAATGCCAGGCTGCCGCGGCGCAGCGCGATCAGCTTCCGGTAAAACTCTAAGGTTTCCTGGTCCCACTGCTGTTCATCCCAAGGGAAGCAATTGCGCGAGTCGAAGCCAGCTTCGTTCGTCAACCCAATTTCATCGCCATAATACATGCACGGCACCCCCGGGAAAGTAAACTGCACCATCGCGACCAGCCTGCTGAGAACTTTATCCCCCTTGAGCATGGTCAGAACGCGCGGGGTGTCGTGGCTATCCAGCAGGTTAAACTGCTGCAGCGCGATCTGCCAGGGGATGGATGCAAGGTTCTCATTCCATGCCAAGAGCATCGTGTCTGTGTCCCAGGGAATGCCCGTCTTCAGGATGGCATCGCAGCGCAGGGCGTCCTGTTCGAAGCCTGTCAGCCAGTGCAGAATCGGATCGGCAAATCCGGTGTAATTCATAACCGCATCGAAACCGTCACCCTGGAGCTGGTCGGCAGCCTCAAAGAAGTTCTCTCCCATTAAATATGCTTCAGGCGAAACCCGCTTGACCGCCTTGCGGATGGAGCGCAGCAATTCGAGGTTGATCTGGTGTGCGTCATTCCGCCCAAGCATGTTGCCCACATCCACCCGCCAGCCATCCGCGGCGAAAGGCGGCTTGAGCCAATAAGTAAAGACGGCGTTTTCACCCTCAATCATCTCGCGGCGCAGAGCATTACTGCCGTAATTCAGTTTGGGCATATGCCCAAAACCCATCCAGGAAACATAATCCTGATTGTCATCCCCAAAGTAGAAATAACCTCGTTCCTCACTTTCGTCCTGCTGCAACGCGGTTTGAAACCAAGGGTGCATGAAACCGCAATGGTTCGGAACGATATCCAGCACATAGCGCATGTTCCTCTGGCTGAGCGCCTGGCGCAGCGAAACCAGCGCCTGATCCCCACCCAAAACAGGGTCCACCTCGCGAAAGTTGCTCACATCGTAGCGGTGATTGGTATACGCGGTAAAAATTGGGTTGAGGTAGAGCGCGTTGATCCCCAGGCGCTCGAGATAGTCCAGATGGGCTTCAATCCCCGCCAGGTCGCCGCCATAAAACGGCATCAGCCGCTGCTCTCGGGGAGCTCTTTCGCCCCAGGGGAAGGTCTTGCGAGTGTACCGATAACGCGCGTCTGTGGATTCAATTGGATCGTTACCCGGGTCACCGTTGGCAAAGCGATCGGGAAAAATCTGGTAAAAAACGGACTTTTCGAGCCACGAAATCGGTTGAAACCCCGCCAAAATCTTGTAATCAAAAAGCGCGAGGGGTGTGTTTAGGCTCATGCCGAGCGCGTTTAGCCACCAGACCCTGCCTTCGGTCTGAACAGCGAAGCGGTAGCAGACGCGCGGCTCATTGACCATTAGCGAGGCTTCCCATACCTTATAACCATTTTGTTCGGACCCGGGCTGCATGGAAGTGAATTGCTGTTCGCCATTCGGAATCGTGCGCAAGATTGCCTGGTCGACGTCTGCCTGGCTGGGAATTAGCAGGCGAACAGTGATCGTTTCACCCAAAGCCGGGTTTGGGTTGGAAAGGTAGTCGGAGGTGGGCACATGCCGCACCCGAGCGAGCCATGAGGGTTGGTTGGGGTCAGTTGTTTTCACAAAGACTAATCATACCAAAACCTGCGGTTAGTTGATGCATCAAGTTTCTTTTACACCGGTTACAATTGGGTTGAGGTGAGCGATGGACAAGAAAATGATCGAGGCATATTACAACGCGCGCGGTCTCCAGTGGGCAGACCAAAAGAGCGCGCTTTTGTTCTTCCTCTCTGAGGTTGGCGAGCTGGCTGAGGCTTACGCCGAGGTGGAAGGGTCCGTACTCACGGACGAGGAACACGATTTGTTTTCACGCTTTGCCGCGTTGGGGCTGGAAGCCGATGAGGTTGTCTCTCGCAAACCAGGCTGGGTGCGCAACAACGACCGTTTGCGCAAGCAGAACGTTTCTCACGAAGCCGCGGACTGTAATATGATGCTTGCCGTGTTTATGGAATCCTACGCACATATCTCCCCAGATGACGCTCTGCGCGAAAAAATGGCGCTCAAATTAGGCTGTAACCCTCAGGAGTTGGAAGCTTTCTTAGGCTTGGAGTTCTAACCGCGTTCGCACTGGTCTGCTCATAAATACTCGGCGATAAAGTCATTCAATTCGGCTGGAGCTCAACCAGGGCTAAAGTTACTTTACCCTTTCAGCGGTTTAAAGCCCTCACCCAGGGCTTCGTTGGCATGCCCCACCACCATAAACGCGTCCGGATCTGCCTCGTGTACGATCGTTTTCAGTCGGATGACCTCACCCGCGGTAACAACACAATACACCATTGGTCGGTCTTTCTTCGTATAGCCGCCTTTGGCTTCAATGATCGTGGCGCCTCGCCCAAGCTCATCCATAATCGCCGCCACCACCTTATCAGTTTCGTCTGTGATGATCATCGCCTCGCGGATTACGCTGGTGCCCTGCGAGACCATATCCGCAGCAACGCCGCTGAGGTAAATCATGATCAACCCATAAAGCGACTTATCCCAGCCAAAAAAGAAGCCGGCAAGAATCACCGCGAATGAATCCGTGATCATGTATGCCAGCGAGATGGATATTCCCAGGCGCTGGTTCATGATGCGGCCAAGGATGTCCGTTCCGCCGCTGGTCCCGCGCCCCAGATATACAAGACCCAAGCCAACCCCTAACACCAATCCACCATAGAGGGAGTTGAGCAGTATGTCATCGGTGATCGGAGCTTGTCCGGTTAGTTCAATCAGAATGTCGGTGAAAATCGTAAAAGACACCACAGAGAGGATCGTGCGAACCGCAAAGCGGGGACCTCCCAGGAAACGCCAGCCAACGATGAAAAGCGGGATATTCCCCAGGAGCGTGACCATGCCGACCGGAGTTCCCCAGAGGTAATACAGCAGCTGGGCGACACCACTGACGCCGCCGCCAACCAGCTGTGCCGGAATCAGAAACGTGCGCAGCGCCAATGCCTGGACCAAACCGCCCGCGATGATAAGCAGATAATCGCTGATTGACCGCCAGCTAAAATCCAGCTGTTTGAAGAAACTCTTGATTTTCACACGTACTCCATCTCGTTTTGTAGCGCAGTGATTATAATCCACCCGCGCCAGTTGGAGACAAACTATTCAGTTTTCGCCCAGCCCCAGCCTTTTTCGCCCAAAGCCCGTTACTTCCCGATTTTGGGAAGCCAGTAATGCTTTGTGAACCTGGGGTCGTAAATAAGCGTATAGATGGTCTTCCAGGCACTCCAGGTGCCTTGCCGATCCTGAGCTCTGATCCGCAAGTAATATGGCACGCCGGTTGGAATTGCAGGGGGATTGAATTTTGTGGAAGAGGTCCGCGTCCCGCTCGTGGCATTGTAATTCGTTCCCCAGTAATATTCGTAGGTGTCCGTGGGGTTGAGCCCCACGCCCTTATCGGACGCCCCGCCCCAGGTGAAGGAAGGATCGTTGCACCACGCCTGGGGCACGCCATTCCACGCCTTGCAGCCCGGATCCGTCACGACTGGATTGATTGGCGGCTCATTGTCCACATAGAAGCTGGCTGTTTTCGTGGTTTCCCAGTTGTCCACAAAGTCCACGCTCATGTACTCGATCACCTTCTGTCCACTGCCACCGACCTGGAATGGGCTGGAATAGGTTTGCCAGGCGCCGGCGTTGATCCGATAATACGTGGCTTTCACCCCAACCGAGTTATCTGTTGCCGTCAGGGTAACTTTAACGGAGCTTTTGTACCACGGACTGATGCCAACCGTGCCGGATTCGTTGTGAGTGGTGACTGGCGGGACGAGATCTGCCCCATACGGAACCGCCACAAGCCCATCCATCACGTTGCTGTCGATGCTGATCGATGCCCCACCCCAGGTTTCAGTGTGCGTGCCGGAATACTGCCTGATACGTTGATGTTGCGACCAATACTTATTATCCAACCAGTTCAGATTCCAGATGCTTGCTTCCGGGCGGTAGCCGGGAACTTTATACCATTCGGCAATCCAGACTACGTAGGGCGTTGGCTGGAGGTTGTAGATTTTATTCTGATTGAGGTTGTTGGAGGTGGCATACAATCCTGGCACGATGCCGAGTTCGTTCAGGCGGGTAGTCCACCCGCGAACAAAAGCGCGGGCGGCAGCGGAACAGGCTGTGGAATACGTGAAAAACTCTAGGTCAGAATAGACCACACTGCCCGACCCATCCGGGTTGGTGAGCCCAAGGCTAAGCAGTTTGGCGCGTGCCTGGTTGGCGTTATCAACCCCCTGGCTGTAAGCCGTGGCGGGGTCATAAGAAAAGAGGTTTTTATAGCCTGTGCATGGAGCCTGGGGACCGACCCAGGTTGGAATGAAGCGCCAACCCTGACGGTACATCTGCTGGACGTATGCTGCGGTTAGCGCAGCATTCCTGCAGCCGCGTGAGATGCCTCCAATATAGAGGTTGACCACCTGATATGGACTGCTGGTGTACCATTTTTGAAGATCCGCGAGCGTTGGAATCTCGCAGGCGTCAAAGCCTTGCCCCTGATAAATCTGAATCCATTGCGTCGAATTAAGGTCGTTATCGCCTTCCTCCAGGTTCAGGGCTGTTCCCCTAAGCACGGGGCTGATAATCGCGGGGGTAATCTCCATGGGCAGGTTCAGAGTCTGCCACTGACTTCCACCTTCCGCAATGGAAAGCAAGGTGAACTTGTTTTCGCACGTCAGGTGGTCTGGAGATGGGATTGTTTCGCCAGTCGCGAGCGACTGGTCGCAGTTGTTTTCTCTCAGACCAACCCACAGGCTTTTGCCTTCAAAGATGCTGATCTGGCTGATTGTCAGGTTGGGGTTGAGGGTTTCCCACAAAGACTGCGGGACAACCGCCGTGGCTGCCTCCACCCAAGCGCCATTCGCCGCCAGCGTATTACTGTCAAGGCTGGAAGTAAGAAAAACCAACGCCGCTTCCGCCGCTCTGCTTGAGGTCCAGGCAGGAAGCAGCAGCTGCCCATCCAGCCACCCAAGCGGCAGGTCCACGCGTTCCACCTCACCCAAAGCCGAAACCTCCCCAAGCGGTTCAATGATCTGCCAGGTTACGCCGCCATCCTGCGTTTGATACAACCGGGTTGAGTCCACCGGATCAAGCATGAACCCAACCTGATCATCCGCAAAAACAAATTCTTCGGCGGCTGGCGGTTGCGAAACAGACCAGGACTCACCCCCATTCGTCGTATGGAGCAGGACCCCAATGCTAAAGTTGCTGGAAGTTGCCTGTTTGACCAAAATCCAGCCGTTATTCAGATCCTGCCATTCTAAAAACGCGTTTCCAAAAGGCACACCCGCGAAATCTGGGCTTATTTTCTTCAGGTCAATCGCTTCAACCTGCCACGAGGCGCCGGCGTCAGCAGTTTTGAGCAGCGAAAGCTGCCACTCTTCTCTGCTCACGCTTAATGCAAGCGCGAAGGCATGCGCCGAATCCAGGAAAAAAGCGTCTTGCAGGCTTTCGCTTTCATTCAGCGCCGGGCTCACATTTTGCCAGGACGATCCGTTATTTTCAGTGTAAAAAATGCGGTTATCGGACCGCAGCCATCCAGTTTCCGATCCGGTCAAGGCAAATTGGACCTGCGTGGAAGGTAAAATCTCCGGCTGCTCGGGGGTGCTATTCGTTCCCAGCGCGGGTTGAGCCGTGATACTTAAAAGCGCAAAAACCAGAGCCATCAGGCTGGTTCGGATTGCTATTCGGTTTGGGGTCATGATATCCTCCTGTAATTCAACGTTCAAGCCGATTTGGAAAACGTTGCAAATACTGTTCCAACCTACTTGACACTGAACATTTGTTCTGTTATTATTCTATTACTTAGAACATAAGAGAAAGGCAGGCGAGAATGGCGAGAAAACGCAGCGGGCTCAGCCCCAGACATAAGAAAATCTTAAGCTTTCTGGAAACCTTCCTCTCCGAACGCGGCTATCCTCCATCTATTCGCGAGATTGGCGACCACACCCAGATCAGCTCGACCTCGGTCGTCAATTACTATCTTAACCAACTCGAAGAGATGAACTATATAGAACGGGAGAGCAACGTCTCGCGCGGCATCAATTTGCTCAGGAATGGCAACGGCAATTTACTGCAAGACCTAAAAAAAGGTGTTTCGCAACTCGCAGAAACACTCATTTCCGTCCCGCTCGTCGGGAACATCATCGCCGGTGAGCCAATGCCGGTGCCAGCCTCAGACTTTAGTTATTATGACCCCGAATCCGGGATAGACGTCGCCCGCAGCCTGCTGCCGGCAGGAGATCGCCTGGATGACCTCTACGCTTTGCGCGTGCACGGCGACTCGATGATCGATGCCATGGTAAACGACGGGGACATTGTCGTCATGAAAAAGACCAACCAGGCTCGTAATGGCGAGATGGTGGCAATCTGGTTGAACGACCGCGACGAAACCACGCTTAAATACTTCTTCCTCGAAAACGGGCATGTGCGTTTGCAGCCTGCCAATCCGACGATGAAGCCAATCATCATCAACAACCCCGACATTGTTGAAGTTCAGGGTAAAGTTGTGCTGGTCATCCGCCAATTAGACCAGTAAGGGGCTAACTAAGGGGAAGAGCTGAGCCATGCTTCCTGGCTCAGCTCTTTTCTTTTTGGCACATGTGAACAAAGTAAACCGGTATATTCCTCGCCAAACTGAACCCGATTTTAGCCAAAACAATTTAACAAAAAAGCCCCCTCGAAAGGGGGCTTGGCTTTGCCGAAAGACTAGATGATGGCGACTTCAGCGCCAGCTTCTTTGAGTTTGGCAGCAGCGTCATTGGCAATGTCTTTGCCAACAGCTTCGAGGACTTTCGCGTCAGCAGATTCAGCCATGTTCTTGGCTTCAACCAGACCCAGCGAAGTGAGCTGGCGGATGACTTTGATGACTTCGATTTTCTTGGGACCAGCAGATTTGATGACGACATCAAATTCGGTCTTTTCTTCTGCTTCTTCTTCAGCGGCGGCAGCCACAGGACCAGCAGCAACAGCAACAGGCGCGGCGGCGGAAACGCCCCATTTTTCTTCCAACAGTTTGACGAGGTCAGCAGCTTCCAACACGGAGAGTTTGCTCAGTTCCTCAACGATTTTTTCTAAATCAGCCATTTTTACTCCTATTTATTCCTGTTGTTATTTTTAATAGTTACTTCTCGCTGTAAAACGAGCACTCTTATGCAGCCGAAGGCTGCTTTTCCGAATTAGCTTTGATGACCGCAGCCAAACCACGAGCGGGTTCAGCCAGGGTGCGTACCAGTTTGCTGGCGGGTGCCAGGATGGTACCCAGCAGCATCGCGCGCATAACAGGCAGTGTGGGCAGGTCAGTTAATGCGCCAACCTGTTTGACAGTCAGACTTGCCTTGTCGAGGTATCCACCACGAACGGCGAAGGTCTCATTGCCTTTCACCAGTTCCGCCAGTGCTTTTGCCACTGATGGAGCGTCTTCGAATGCGAAAACGACCACGTTGTTTCCTTCCCAGGTTTTGGGATCGAAATGGTAGCCATTCTCTTCCAAAACGCGGGTGAACAAACGGTTTTTGACGACGTGCAGCCGACCATCGGCGTCGCGTAGTTTGGCGCGGGCGTCGTTGACCATTGGCATGCGCATCTTGCTGTAAGAAAGGACGAAGATCGCCTTGCTTTTGTCGACCCACTCGCGGTATTGGTCGACCATTACTTCTTTGTGTTCTTTAGAAAACGCCAATGTACTTCAACCTCCTTCCAATCAAAATAAAAAAATCTCTTTCCGTTTTCCCACAGAAAGAGATTCACAAACATCAGGATCAGGTTGATCTGACTTCGAACCTCCACCTCGGCGGGAAATTAAGCCGTAAACGGCACCAGCTTTCTTAAGCAGAGCAATATTTAGTTTTGCATCAGCCAGTATACCACATTCTGGCTAAGTCAAACCCAGCGGTTAGGCTGCTTCGGACTCCATCGACATAGCCGCGTTGACGTCAACCTTCACGCCAGGTCCCATCGTGGAGGCAAGAGTAACCTTCCGTACGAACACACCCTTGGCGCCGGTTGGACGAGCTTTGCGCAATGCAACCATCAAGGCAGCCATATTGGCATACAGATCATCCGCGGTAAAGGAAATCTTGCCGAGCGGCACGTGGATGTTGGCGGTCTTATCGAGACGAAACTCAACCCGACCAGCCTTCGCGGAAACGATCGCGTCTGCGATATCGCCGGGCTGAACAACAGTGCCGGCTTTGGGGTTCGGCATCAGGTTACGGGGACCAAGCACACGACCCAAGCGGCCGACTTTTCCCATCATATCGGTTGTACCAACAGCGACGTCAAAATCAGTGTAACCGCCCTGGATTCGGGCGATGTCATCATCGGTTTCGGCGACAAAATCAGCGCCAGCCTCGCGGGCAGCTGTGGCAGCTTCGCCCTGAGCAAAGACCAACACACGCACGGTCTTACCAAGCCCTTTAGGCAGCACGACAACGTCGCGGATTTGCTGATCAGCCTGGCGGGGATCCAGGCTTGTTCGAATGTGAACCTCAACGGTCTCATCGAACTTGGCAAATTTCATTTCTTTTACTAAATCCAACGCCTGCTTCGGACCGTAGATCTTATCGGCTTCGAGCTTCTTGATCGCGTTTTCAAAATTTTTCCCGTGTTTAGACATGCATACTCCTTTGTGGTCCAATCGGGCGGACGAGCCCTCCCACAGTCTATGATTGCTGTTTGATTAGTCGCTGATGGTGATGCCCATGTTGCGGGCGGTGCCTTCGAGCTGTTTCATTGCCGCTTCGATATCGTTGGCATTCATATCCTTGTACTTTACTGTCGCGATTTCGCGAATCTGAGCACGAGTGATCTTGCCAACTTTGGCGGTATTGGGGGTTGCGGAACCCTTATCGACGCCGGCAGCTTTCTTAATCATCATTGCAGCGGGCGGCGATTTTAGTTCGAATTTGAATGAACCATCCTGGAAGATGGTAATGGCAGCAGGAATAATCTCACCGGTTTGGTTCGCGGTACGAGCGTTGTAATCCTTGCAGAACGCCATAATATTTACGCCATGCGGAGCCAGGGCGGGACCGATGGGGGGTGCAGGATTAGCCTTACCGGCTTTAATCTGCAGGGTTAGTTGTGCTTTTACTTTCTTTGCCACTTAATTTCTCCTTGGTGGTGCAAACGGGCTGCTGCCCTCCCACAAAAATCCGGATTGCTCCGGTTTATGACTTTTCTACCTGCAGAAAATCCAGCTCCACAGGGGTTTCCCGCCCGAAGAAGTTCACCATGACGCGAATCTTCGAGCGTTCCATGTTGATCTCGTCCACTGTACCGCGGAAGTCGTTGAAAGGACCATCCACAATCCGCACACGGTCGCCAGGTTTGTAGGTCACACGATAGGTGGGGGCTTCGTCTTCCATGCGGCGCAGGATCGACTGCACCTCTTCGGGGCGCAGCGGCGTGGGGTCATCGCCCATGCCCACAAAACCGGTCACGCCGGGGGTATTGCGTACGACAAACCAGGATTCTTCTTCGAGAATCATGTTCACCAAAACGTATCCTGGGAAGACGTGGCGTTCAACCGTGCGGCGTTTGCCGTCGCGGACTTCGATTTCTTCCTGGGTTGGAATAACCACGTCAAAAATCTTGTCCTTCATGCTCATTGTTTCAATGCGCTGCTCAAGGTTCTTTCGAACCTTGTTTTCATAGCCTGAATAGCAATGAATGACATACCAATTTCTGGCATCCTCGCCCTGTTTGGCAGGTTTGTTTAATGAATCACTGGAGGTCTCCTCAACCGGCAAGCCTTCAGTCTCTTCGGGCAGGCTGGGATTCATGTCGTCCATAGATTCATCTTCCTTCTCAGTCATAACAACATCACTTCCGTACGAACTAAATGTTGACCAGCAGTCCGACCAGTCGCGCAAAAATAAAATCAAAGACACCTAAAACCGCTGCCAGAATGACCGTCACAATCAGGACGATGCGTGTCAGGGAGAGGGCTTCTTCGCGGCTTGGCCAGGAAACCTTGCGTAGTTCACCTGCGGTTTCTTTGAACCAGCGTTTGATTCTCTGAAAGAAGTTCGGTTTTTCACTGTTTGCCATCAAGGCCTCCTGCTTTACAACTCAACGCCGTAGGTCTTACGGCGTCGGTAAATTTCAACAGGTCAGGTAGGAATTGAACCCACAACCCCCGCTTTTGGAGAGCGGTGCTCTGCCAATTGAGCTACTGACCTAAGCAAACTCCCATTGCTGAGAGCTACTTCACCTCGCGGTGCAGCTTATGAGCGCGGCAACGAGGGCAATATTTATTGATTTCCATACGCCCTGGATCATTCCGACGGTTCTTTACCGTTGTGTAATTACGCTCTTTACACTCAGTGCATGCCAGGTGAATAACTGGACGAATATCTTTTTTCTTTGATGCCATTTTTAGTTAACATGGCTGCCCCTTATAGAGGCAGCCATGTATCCTCCATCTTTTCTAATCTTAGGCAATGATCTTGGTGATCCTGCCAGCGCCCACGGTCAGACCGCCTTCGCGGATGGCGAATTCGGAACCATCTTCGATGGCGACTTTCTGGATCAGTTTGACTTTCAAACCGCTCACGTTATCACCAGGGAGAACCATCTCAACACCTTCAGGCAGGGTCACATCACCGGTAACATCGGTGGTGTGGATGTAGAACTGCGGTCGGTAGCCAGTGAAGAAAGCACTGTGGCGTCCGCCCTCTTCGCGCTTGAGGATGTAAACGGTGCACTCAAACTCGCTGTGAGGGGTGATGGATTTTGGCTTTGCCAAAACCATACCGCGTTCGACCTGTTCGCGATCGATACCGCGCAGCAGGATACCGGCGTTGTCGCCAGCCATACCCTGGTCGAGCTGCTTGTGGAACATTTCAATACCAGTTGCAACGGTCGGCAGAGGTTTGTCCATCAGACCAACGATTTCAACGGGATCGTTCAGTTTCAAAGTACCGCGTTCGATACGACCGGTCACAACAGTGCCGCGGCCCTTAATCGAGAAGACATCTTCAATCGGCATGAGGAAGTCTTTTTGGAAATCACGGACTGGTTCCTCGAAGAAGGCGTCAACAGCATCCATCAGGTCAGCGATCGGTTTGTATTCCGGAGCGTTGGGGTCTGTGGAGGTGCTGTCGAGCGCGACTTTGGCGGAACCGCGGATGATCGGTACATCATCGCCGGGGAAACCGTTTTTGGTCAGCAGTTCGCGGACTTCCATTTCGACCAGCTCAAGCAGTTCGGGATCGTCCATCTGGTCAGTCTTGTTCAGGAAGACCAAAATGGAAGGAACTTCAACCTGGTGAGCCAGGAGAACGTGTTCGTTGGTTTGGGGCATGGGACCGTCAGGAGCACTCACAACGAGGATGGCGCCGTCAACCTGCGCTGCACCGGTGATCATGTTCTTGATATAGTCACGGTGACCGGGCATATCAACATGAGCATAATGGCGCTTTGCGGTCTCATATTCAACATGGGTAATGTTGATGGTAATACCGCGGGCTTTTTCTTCCGGAGCATTGTCAATAGTATCGTATGCACGGAATTGACCAAAGCCACGCATAGCCTGGACTTTGGTAATAGCAGCGGTCAGGGTAGTTTTGCCATGGTCAATATGACCCATCGTTCCGATGTTCATATGTGGCTTTGAGCGGTCAAATTTTTGTTTCGCCATCTTTTCTCCTTAAATAATGACTATTTATTTTCTTTTCAATATTTCGGCAAAAAGCCCTCAATCGGATTCGGACCGATGACCTCATTCTTACCAATAATGCGCTCTACCTACTGAGCTATGAGGGCGGCCTTGCCAGCCCGACCTCTCGGTCGGGTTTATGGACAGTGAAGGATTCGAACCTCCGAAGGCGCCAGCCAGCTGATTTACAGTCAGCCCCCGTTGTCCACTTGGGTAACTGTCCAGTTTGTTCCATAGGGCGCTTGCATTTACCCGCTGGAGATTGTGATCGAAAATTTCGACCACAATCGCAAATGAGTAAACAGAGCCGACGATGGGAATCGAACCCATAAC